>JAOZQX010000040.1 GCA_029931995.1 Bacteroidales bacterium | reverse complement strand
TGCATCATCGGTGCTTTCCTTTAAAGCAAAAAAGATTGATCAGATGATTATCTCCAACCAAAAAGAGCTGAAAGAAACACAAAGCGATGAAGATTATTTGATCTTGGTTCAAAAGCATATAAGCTTAAAACAGGTTAGCCGGGAGATAAATAAGCAGTTGAGTAGGATTATTACCAAGTAATATTTACAAAATATTTTGGAGTTAAATTAGGAGATCCCGATACGCTGTGCTATCGGGATTTTGTTCGACTAAGATTTTTCGCATAAGCGAAAAATTAGTCTCACTAAAAACACAACGGGAATCCACTCTCACCGAATAGATTCCCGCTCACTTGCTTTCCGCCGTAGCTTCCAGTTCGCGCCAAGTTACTGTTATTATGACTGCCTTTTTCAGTTTCGCCCCGTAAGGTTTCCCCTTTTGGCCGGTACAGGTTTCTGCAATCCTTGCGGTTTGTTTCTCCTGCTCCAAGCTTCGATCCTATCTCAAATCAAGATTTCCTTACGGGTCTCCTTTCTTTGAGCCTGAACCGGTTTTCTGTCCCCTTGCGAGTCCTTTCCACCAGCCCTCGGTTCGTAAACCTGCCTTTTATCCCTCACTTGATAAATCAAATATACGCAACCAACTACCTGTTGGTCAAGTGTTGAGTTTTGTAATTATTCACAATTCGTTCACAATCAATATCAACAATTGTTAATAACAGTAAAGTTTTCTCTTTTTTTTTCTTTAACCGAAACCTATATTTGTAATGCAAAAACAATAATAAAATCATATTATGCATACTAAAATTAAGAAGCTGGAATTTGAAAAGGTAATGAAATTACTTAAGGAATATGATGCCGAATCGGTATATGATAGAGTGAATATATTGCCTAATAGTGAAGAATTACATGCCCAAATTGAGAAATATGTAGATACTAAATCTTTCAATCGTAAATCTGTTTTGGGTATTGATATCTATCGGTACGGAATGTATCCGCATTTGGAGCAAACTCTTATCCCATCCTTATTCAAAATCCTTTTTGATAAAACCATAAAATTATGTCTTGAGAATAATCAATTTGTGTTTCAAAATTATACCAAGAAGCAAATTGAGAAAGCATTTATTAGTACGGGCGATGGTGGTTTCGTGATTTTTGACACCCCTTTGCACGCCTTATTGTTCAATATAAATTTTGAGACTTTAGTTCGTACATATAACTCATATCACCTCTTCCCAAAACTTAGGGATATTATTGGCAGCATTAGTTTAAGGTATGCTATTACTTACGATACTGTTTACTTTTTTGAAAACAACTTCTACGGAAGTGCAATTATTATTAACTCCCGCATTCTCGAAAAAGATAGCTTAAACCGATGTTTGATTGATCAGGACACCTATAATTGGTTTTTGATTAATATTGATGGAATTGAGAATCTGCAGGTTTTAACCATAAATGAAATTGCGAATATTTATGAATTTCAGTATTACGATAAGAAATTTTTACGTCAGGGGAATAACGAGATTATGAATACCCGTATCAGTCGATATTCCGGAATTATTAATTCAGATATTTCTAAGATTGGGCAAATTACAGCCAAAGAAATGGATTTAAATATTTATAATTTGCATCTACAAGTTACCCTGAAAGCATCTGCAACCAATAGTAAAATTAAACGGACTATCACGGTAAGTTTGGGTAATTTGAATACAGCCGGGATTTAAAAGATCTCTATATGTTACTCCGAATTGGATTTTATTACCCCGATTTATAATCATTTAAAATATTGTTTATATTTGTTCTAAATAATAAAAAATATTGCATTATGAAAAAAAACATGGGAAATGTGGATAAAGTTATCCGATTTGTTTTAGCAGCTGCGATTGCTTATTTAATATTTACAAAAGTATTGGTAGGTATTTGGGCAATTATACTGGGAATACTTGGAGGTATTTTCTTGCTTACTATTGTAACCGGATTTTGTGGATTATACACTCTTTTCGGAATTAAAACTTGTCCGGCAAAGGAGTAAAATAGCTTATCTTTTTTTATTAAAAAATTCTTTTAATAATTTGCTGCATTCCGATTCTAACACGCCTTTTTTAATGTTGGTTTTAGGATGCAGTATTTTTTTGCCTTGTAAATGAAATCCTCTTTTGGGGTCGGGAGCACCATAAATAATGGTACTGATTTGTGTCCAATAAGAGGCTCCGGCACACATGATGCAGGGCTCAAGGGTAACATATAAACTACATTCATTGAGGTATTTTGCGCCCATTGTATTGGCTGCAGATGTGAAAGCTTGCATTTCGGCATGGGCGGTAACATCGTTCAGTGTTTCGGTAAGATTATGGGCTCGGGCAATAATTTTATCGTTGAAAACAATTACAGCTCCTACCGGAACTTCATCTTTATCAAAGGCAATTCTTGCTTCTTTTAAAGCCTCTTTCATAAAGTACTCATCCGAAAAAATAGTTAAACTCATGCTCGTTTCTTTTTAATTTGTATGCCGATAACTAATACCAATGCTGCTGTGATAAACGCAGGAATGAAACTTGATTTAGGATCTAATGATTCAACAAATTCTAAACCAATAATAAAGAAGATTAAATTTACACCAAAACCACTAATAATACTCCCCAAGGCAAGTCTATTATAGGATGTTACATTTTTGGATGTTAGTGCAAGAAATGTAACCGGAATAAATATTACAATGGTGCCTATTCCTACAACCATTAAATCTACAATCTTAGGAAACACCAATGCCATAAACAAAGCAATAACTCCAAAGATTATGGTAGCTAATCGTATTTGATATTTCTTTTCGCTGGGGACTTTTGTCTTTGAACGGAAGAGATCATTCACAAATGAGATTGAAATTAAGTTTAAAAAACTATCACCTGAGGACATTAATGCAGACAACAGTCCAACAACAGCAAAGCCTAGTAAAAATGGTGTTGTATGTTTATCAATGAATAAATAGGTTACATCTTTTGGGTCAATATCAGAACCAAGACTTAATCGTATAGCCATACCAACCAAAGGAAAAATGATATAAAAAGGGAGCATTCCTAATCCGGAAAATAAGCTCATCCGTTTTGCAGTTTTTTCATTTTTGGCTGCTAAAAGACGTTGCCAAATATCCATGCGAACGATTACAGAAGGAGCTAAAAATAGAGGTAAGGCAATTAAAAATACCCAACCATAATAGCTGCCGTTTAACATATTATCAGGAAGTTCTGCGAGGCGCTGTAAGTTTACGGTATCTGATAGTATCCCCGGAATAAAGATGAAAATGATCATCAAAACAATAGCCAGAAATTGTAACATATCCGTAATAATTACCCCCGACAATCCGGCTAATGCAGTATATGCTATTACAATGATACAAGAGATTATTGCTGCGTTTTGATATCCAATGTCGAAAGTATATTTTAATAATGTAGCCATGCCCACAAATTGCGCTGCCAATAGGAAGAAAAAAATGAAAATATTTACACTACTTACGGTAGCTGAAAATGCATAATAGAATTTATTGGGTTCTTTATAATTGTATCGTTTATTCAAATAATGAGGGAAGGTGTAAATCTTAAATACATCTCCGAAGGTCCGGATTTTACCAGCGAAACGGATTAATATCATAAATCCAATTACGTAAGCTATTCCAATTCCAACAGCTGCAAAACCAGATTCGTATCCCATGGCCATTAGTCCGATGGAAGTTCCTCCACCCACAAAGGTTGCGAGTGTTGTGAAAACTAAAAGTAAGGTTCCTGTTTTTCGATTATTTACAAGGTAGCTTTCAAGGTTGTTGTGCTTCACATGACGTAAAGTCAATACAACAATCAGGATTAGATAAATGCTTAGCCAAAAGTAAAACCAGTTCATTGAAAATAAGTCTCGTTGGTCAAAAATATGAATTAGAGGCTAAATAAAAAAGGCAAAGTTTAAACTTTGCCTTTTTTATAGGAAGGGGTAAAACTCTTAAAATAAAATTAATTTTTTTGTAAAGATCTTATTTTCGTGGCGGAAGCGAATAATGTATTGCCCTTTGGTTGCCGATGAAAGATCAAAATCTCTTGTAAATGTGCCATTAATTTCTCCCAAATATTCCTTATAAATTTGTTTTCCCTGTATATCGAAAACTGCAATTTCGGCTTGACCGGAGTTTTGAGCATCAAATTTAAAATTAAAATATCCATTAGACGGACTAGGACTGAGTATTATACGATTGCTTTCATGCTCAATCGGTTCGCTAATTCCAACTGTACCGAATGTGGTAGTAGCCAATCCTCTTCCGTGTGTGGCTGCTAAAACCGTATGATCAGATTCACGGATTTTTAACATGTCCACGCGCACATTAGACAATCCATCATTCACAGGTATCCATTCTGGATTTGTTTGATCCAGCTGATCGGTAAACCAAACCCCTAATTCAGTGGCGATAAGAGCTTTTTTTGCACTGTTTGGGTCGTAAATTGACCAACGTACAGGCATGTCAGGCAAATCTCCTTCTTTTTCTTCCCAGCTTGTACCTCCGTTGTAAGTTTGCCAAATTGACGAAACTCCATAGTTTGAAAATGTGACTAAGAGGCTATCTTCAGAACCTCCAACAGCAATAGAAGAGATGTAACCAGTTGGGAAATTTGAGTCTCCAATTTCAGTTGAACTTGGATCCACATTGGCATATTGTACTTTAAATAATCTTCCTGATTCAGTACCCGCAAAAAGAGTTGTTGAATTTGTGGTGTGTGGTGAAACTTTAATATGCGAAAAAGGGACATTTACATTTGAGGTAATATCTATAAAGCTTGCCCCATTTCCAACATTTGATGTAACGTTAACATACTTTACCAGTTTGTTATTGTATTGATTTCTAAATCCAGTTGCATTGGCATATAAAATATTTAAGTTATCATCGTAATCGGCAGGATTAATAAAGGTACCCGATCCGTTATCGTAAAAGACCCTGTTACTTCCTAAATAAACGTTTAACGTATTAAAGAAATAATAAATATTATGGTAAACCGATGATATTATTGTATTTGGATCGTTTTTATCAATAAAACAATAAGCGCCATCACCACCACTAATCCTGCTACCATCACTGTCAATTGGTTGATTTGTATAATAAATAGTACCATTATCTTGTAAGCCTCCTATATAAAACGATTGCCCGGCACGGGGATCAATAGCACAAGTATAAAATTGCAAACAATTAAATGAGTTGTTTCTTTCAGTAAAAGCTGGTAAATAGGATGTTGAGTTTTCACTCATAAATACTCCACCATCGGTGCAAACTAGAAGTTGATTTGAGTTTGATGGATTAAATAAATAGTTGTGAATATCGCCATGAACATGTTGATGGGTATCACCTCTCCAGTCAGAAAGTTTTGTCCAATTGGAGCCTCCATTGTTGCTTTTAAAGCAATCTAATCCCCCAATAAATACATCATTTTCATTTGTGGGATGGACAATTACGCATAAGCAATGCCATCCGATTGTGGCCCAATGGTAGTCTTGAAATGTTGGAGTGTTCATCTGAGTCCAGCTTTCTCCACCATCAGCAGATTTAAGAATAAATTTTCCTCTTGAGCGTTTTAAATTATCAAAGGCACTAATGAATCCGGCATCTAATAAAGCATAAATCTTATTTGGATTGGATGGAGCTGTAGCCAACACTACACGACCAGGAATGTTATCTGTCGCATGAGACCTAATGATATTTTCATAGTCATCAAAAATGGCCCAGGTTCCGGCAGTTCCTGCATCGGAATATAATATGGAAGAGCCCCCATCATCTGCAAGATTTCGCATTGTTCCAACAAATATTCTACCAGAAGTACTAATTTTTACATCGGCGGGCGCATAAGGTACATTAGAGCCAATAATATCTGGTAAAACTTGTTCCCAGCTTTGGCCGCCATCACTTGATCGATATAGCCCATCAGTTGGTGTGCTTTGGTGAGAAGCGCCTTTGTAAAAACCAGACACTACACCAGCATAAATCACACTGTTTCCGTTTTCGTTTTTAACAGCAATATTTGTAACATATTTAAAATCGGATGTTGACGGAAGTAAATTCCAGGTAGCACCCCCATCTTCAGTTTTATATATTCCTACTCCTATTCCTGATGATTCGCGATAAATGGTAAGAGCGGTTTGGGCTTCGCCGGTTCCAGCATAAAATACTTGTGAATTATTTGGATCGGAAATAATGGAACTAACGGCTAAACTACTCCAAAAATCGCTAACAGGCTGCCAGGGCGAATTTGCATCGGTTATGTCATTATTGTACCACAAACCACCAGTAGCTGTACCTGCCCATACTTTTGTGTGATTTGGGTCATTTGGGTCATACATCATGGCTCGAGTACGTCCTGCCATATTTGATGGGATTTCTTCCCATTGAATATCAGAGCTAACCGTTTTTAGGTGAGAAGATTTTTGGATGGCTAAAGTCTTATTATAAGCTATTTTAAGCCTTTCGACCGGAACCCTTCTTTCATTCGGGTCAATGGTCATAAAATAATTTTGTAGAGCAGCTTTGTCGGGGTGTGTTGGTTTTGGAACATCTTTTAATACTTCATCCGAAATAGATGGAATATTTTTATATTCATTTTGAAGAAATTTTTCGTATTCACTTCTGTTGTTTTGCTTTGTAAGATTTGATAAGAAGAAAATTAAAAAACCGCCAAAAATAATAATGGCAAGGCTTGTAAGCTTGTAAGATCGTAACATAATATGGTGCGGATTTAATAAATAATTCAAATATATACTACTTCACTAACTTTATAGATGATTTGATAAAAAAAAACCCTACATCTATATAACTATAGAATGTAGGGCAAGTTTTTCATTTTTGTGGTACCACCTGGATTTGAACCAGGGACACACGGATTTTCAGTCCGTTGCTCTACCAACTGAGCTATGGTACCTTTTTGGTGGCGCAAATTTAAACAAGATTTTTGAATTACTGAAATTTTTTTTTAAAATCCGACCTATTTGAATGAGTTATATGTATTTTTGCCGTCATAAACGGTTGAAATGCACCAATGAGGCTCATAATTGATTTTGGAAATACCCTGAAAAAAATCGCCATTTTTAACAAAAATGAGTTGATCCAGCTATATGTGTTTGAGAATTTTGATTTGGAAGCTCTGAAATTAATTGCAAAAAAGCATCCGAATATTCAATCGGCAATAATCTCGTCGGTTATTCATTACCCTAAAAATATTGATGATTTTCTCGAATCAAGCTATTTTTTCATTAAGCTTAATAGTAAGACTCTCGTACCTATTACCAATAAATACAAATCTCCTGCTACCTTAGGAAATGACAGAATTGCTGCTGTTGTTGCAGCTTCCAATAAATTTAATAAAAAAAACTTGCTTGTAATTGATGCCGGTAGTTGTATTACTTTTGATTATATAAATAGAGAAAGGGAGTATTTGGGTGGTGCAATATCACCAGGGATTCAGCTTAGGCTTAAAGCTTTGAACAGCTTTACTGACAAATTGCCATTACTTGAATCTGAAAACATTAATTATTTGATAGGGGAAACAACCGAGCAGTCCATCTTATCAGGTGTGATTAATGGGATAGCCGCAGAGATAGATGGAGTAATTAGCAGATATATAGAATCTTATGAGGATTTAACAATTATTATGAGTGGGGGAGACCACAAATATTTTGATAAAAGGCTAAAAAATAACATCTTTGCACTCCCAAATATTGTAATATTGGGGCTAAATGTAATATTGAATTTTAATGAACCTAAGAAAAAATAAAATTTTGGTTTTGAGTTTGTGTTTGCTGTTTGCTGCAAACGTATTTGCCCAAACTCGCAATAACTCACCATATTCAATATATGGCATTGGTATTTTAAGTGATTATTCAAATCCTATTAGTTTTGGTATGGGTGGCGTTGGAATTGCATTTCAAGACCAAGCCAGTATAAACCTGATTAACCCTGCTTCTATTGCCTCTTTTAATCCAAAATCACTTCTTTTTGATGCCGGATTTGTGATGAACTCCAGCAAATTGAGCACCACAGGTATCAGTGAAAAAGGAAGTTATGCAACATTGAATCACTTATTATTTGGACTTCAGGTGGCAAATAGGTGGAAGTCCAGTATTGGGCTAATCCCTTTTAGTGAAGTTGGTTATAATATTAATACGTATGAAAATAATGGTTTTGTTGGTGAAATAAACCATATTTTTAACGGTAAAGGAGGTTTAACAAAAGCGTATTGGGCTAATGCTTTTAATATTTTCAAAAATCTATTTGTTGGTGTTGAAGCTGGAATCCTTTTTGGGAAAATTGAACATAGCCACCTTATGCTTTTTCCGGAAACGGAACATATATTCCATAATAAGCATAATGGCATAAATAATTATAGCGATTTCTATCTTAAATATGGAATTCAATATAATTTAGCTATCAAAGAAAATTTAAATTTAACCTTGGGAATAATTTATTCGTCAGAAACAAAAATAAAAACCGATTCGCTTTCGGTTAATCAGTTGGTTCAGACTCCATTTGATGGGGTTGCCACTGAAATTGAAACCATTAATGACGTTTCTATTCCTGGTGAAACAACAATTCCTGGTGTTTTAGGATTTGGGTTTATGCTTAACAAGAAAGATCAATGGAAAATTGGTTTTGATTTTGAAAAGCAATTTTGGTCTCAATTTAAGGGCATAAGTAGCGAGGCTCCTTATAAAAATAGTACTCGAATAGCAATTGGAGCTGAATATATTCCCGACAAAAATTCAGTTTTTTCTTATTACAAAAGAATTAGATATAGGGTTGGATTCAGGCATGAAGAAACACCTTTATATATAAATGGCACACAAATAAA
>JAOZQX010000039.1:5783-8896 GCA_029931995.1 Bacteroidales bacterium | reverse complement strand
TTTATGCTGGATAATGGAATGAAACTTATGGTTATGGAAGACCATTCAATTCCTACAGCAAATATGTATTTATTTTTTAAAGTGGGTTCACGAAATGAAGTTCCCGGAATTACAGGATTGTCTCACTTTTTTGAGCATATGATGTTCAATGGAGCCCAAAAATATGGCTTTAAAGAATTTGATAATGTTATGGAAGCTGCCGGTGGAAACAACAATGCTTATACTTCCAAAAACCTGACTGTTTATACCGATTTTTATCCGGTATCGGCCATGGAAAAAATATTTGATTTGGAAGCAGATCGTATTCAGTACCTCGCTTTTGATTCAACGGTTGTTGAGAGCGAAAGAGGTGTGGTTTATAATGAGTATAAAACAGGAATGGAAAACAGCACCTATCGTTTGTTGAACTACGAAACCAATGCAGCAGCCTTTACTGCACATCCATATCACTGGAGTGTGATTGGGTATGAGTCAGATATTTTATCATGGGAAAAAGAAGATTTGGAAAATTATTTTGATACCTATTATACACCTAACAATTGTCTGGTTGTAATTTCGGGTGCGGTAAATACCGATGAGGTTGTAGCGATGGCAAAACAATATTTTGAGCCCATCCCAAATAAAGGAACTCCACCTGAAGTACGTACTATTGAACCAAAACAAAATGGCGAAAGAAGAGTGAAAGTTTATAAAAACCTTTCGGCTCCTCATATGATGATGTTGTATCATGTGCCACAAGCAAGCCACGAAGATTATTATGCATTGGATATTTTAAGTTCAATGTTATCTTCAGGTAATTCTGCTCGCTTAAATAAATCATTGGTGTTCGACAAACAATTGGCTAATGGTTTTTATACCAATATGCCTATTTCGTTTGATCCTGATGTATTTACCATTTATGCAGTAGCTGCTTCTAACGAAACTGCTGAAGCATTGGAGCAAGGCATTTATGAGGAAATTGAAAAGATAATCAATGAGCCTATTGAAGAAAAAGAACTTCAAAAAATTAAGAACCAGAAATTAATGGAGTTTTATGAGAATGTAGAAACCATTAATGGACGTTCGAACAGCGTGGGTAGCTACGAACTTTTCTTTGGCGATTATAAGAAATTGTATGAAGCACCTGATCGTTACAATCAAGTAACTGTAGAGGATGTAAAAAGAGTAGCCAAAACTTACTTAAATGAAGACAATCGAACTTTTGGTATTGTTTCAGCTAAGAAGTAATAAATCTTTAAAATTGTTTATGATGAAAAAATATATAAGTATCATTTTAGTATTGAGTTTTGTTTTGGCTGCAAATATTGGCCGGGCAAAACAATCTGGTGATTTCTCATTACCTAAGTACGAGAAATTCACTCTTAAAAATGGGATGACTATTTACTTAATGGAACAACATGAAGTTCCGTTAATTTATGTTTCCGGTAAATTTATGGCAGGTGCCATTCTGGATGGAGAAAAAAACGGTTTAGCTGATATGACAGCCGATGCATTGATGTATGGAACAAAAAATCATACAAAGACTGAATTGGAAGAAGAGCTCGATTTTATGGGTGCTGACCTTGGTTTTTATGCCAGCTCTGAATATACAGGCATGTATGCTTCTTTTGCCGCAAAAGATCAGGATAAGGTTTTTGGATTTATGAATGAGATTTTGACTCAGCCTGTTTTTGACGAAGAAGAATTCAATAAGGCTAAAACCCGTAGAATTTCTCAATTAAAGCAAGCGAAGGAATCTCCAAACAATGTGATTAGAAATTATTTTTATAATTATGTTTATAAAGATCATCCTTATGCAAATCCGGTTAACGGAACAGTAACAACTGTTGAGGGTATTACCATTGATGAGGTGAAAGCATTTTATGAATTGAACTATAATAGCGCAAATGCATGCTTTGCCATTGTAGGTGATTTTGAGGCCAAAGCGATGAAAAAGAAAATCAAAGCTTTATTTGAAGGATGGAAATCAAAACCTATCAATGAGTTTGAGCTAAGTAAACCAGACTTTGATTTTAATGAAGCCGGTGTTTACTTTATAAATAAAGAGGATGCCAATACTACTACCATGATGATAGGTGGTAAAGGGATTGCTCGTAATAATGAAGATTTTGTTGCCTTAAGAGTTATCAATACCATTATGGGTGGTCGTTTTACTTCCTGGTTAAATAGCGAGCTTCGAATCAATCATGGCTTAACTTATGGTGCTCGTAGTGGTTTCTATGCTAAAAAGTTTGGTGGAATTTATGCCATTACTACTTTTTCGGCGAACAATACCAGTATTGAAGCTTTGGATCGCACCATGAATATAGTAGATAGCTTACATCGCGTGGGTATCAATGCCGAAACTTTACAATCGGCTAAGAATTATGTAAAAGGTCGTTACCCAACTAATTTCGAAACATCAGGAGATTTAGCTGAGCTATTAACAGATATGAATTTCTTTGATTTTGATGAGAAGTTTATTAATACGTTTAATGAAAATGTGGATGGATTAACGGTAGAAAAAACTAAAGAATTGGTTGCTAAATATTTTCCTAAAGAAAATCTACAATTTGTATTGATTGGCAAGAAAGAATTTTTTGGAGATCAGATAGATAAGTACGGAAAGATTAAGTTGAAAGAAATTACTGAAGCTGGATATTAATCTGAAATAATATTTTTTAAAACCCACAACTTAAGTTGTGGGTTTTTTAATGCCTGTTTCTTTTATTCTAAACCCCAAACATCAATCAATTCCTGAGGAAGTTCAGGGCGGCCTTTGCCATTCACGTTGGTTCCAATAACCAAGGCTTTAACCATTAATTTATTATCAGATTTACGATAAATGAATTGTTCGAAGCCAAAACGTAAAGCAGAAATTCTTACCATTCGCACACCTGAAATAAAACGATCACCGCTACGAAGAGGGGCTTTATAATCAATTTCAACCCGGATCACCATTAAATTAATTTGCTTTTCGGTAAGTGTAGCAAAATCCAATCCGATCGTTTGAAGGTATTTATGACGGGTATGCTCCAAATAGTTTTGATAAACAGAATTGTTAACCACGCCCTGCATGTCGCATTCGTAATCGCGAACATCCAACTCTATATTGAATTGTAAATCTTCCATAA
>JAOZQX010000039.1:0-5683 GCA_029931995.1 Bacteroidales bacterium | reverse complement strand
TCGCATTCGTAATCGCGAACATCCAACTCTATATTGAATTGTAAATCTTCCATAAACAGTATTATTGTGGGTCCACATCCAATACAATCTGAACCGATTTATATGATTTTAAATGTTTAAATTCATTTATTTGTTCGGTCAAAATCTCTTTTGTTCTAATAAGCGACTTATCCCTTTCAATCTTCACCAAAATACTTTTGATAAATTTATTTTTTATTCGGCTAACAATAGGGTATTCAGGACCCAATATGTTTTTCCCAAATTGCTCACGTAGCATACGAGCCAATACATCCGAAGCTTCGTTAAGCAAATTATATTCCTTGTATTTCAAGTTTATCTCAACCAAGCGGTAGAAGGGCGGATAATTAAAATTGCGTCTTTCTACAACCACGTCCCTGTATGTTTTAATGTAATTATTATCAATTACATTCAGGATCACTGAATTATAAGGATTGTAGGTTTGGATAATAACTTTTCCTCTTTTATTCTTTCGTCCGGCACGACCGCTAACTTGTGCCATTAATTGATAACTTCGTTCCGGAGCACGAAAATCAGGATATGAAAGCATATTGTCGGCATTCAATACTCCAACAATACTTACATTATCAAAGTCCAATCCTTTGGTGACCATTTGGGTGCCAACCAAAATATCAATCTTTCGATTTTCGAAATCACTTATAATTTGTTGATATGCGTTTTTCGAACGGGTAGTATCTAAATCCATTCGTTTAATATTTGCATCAGGATATATTAAAGCTAGCTCTTCTTCAATCTTTTCGGTTCCAAAACCACGCATCAAAACCTTGGGTGAGTTACAGCTCGGACAACTGCTTGGAACGGATGTTGAATAACCACAATAATGGCAACGTAAATGATCGCTGTTTTTATGATAGGTGAGGGTCACATCACAGTTCACACATTCGGGAATCCAGTTGCAGGTTTCGCATTCTAAGCGGAGCGAAAAACCACGGCGGTTCTGGAAAAGGATAACTTGTTCTTTATTCTCTAAAGCTTCTTCTACATGCTTTAATAAAAAGGAAGAGAAGTGCGAATGCATGCTTTTTCGCTTGGTTTCAGTCTTGATGTCAGCCACTAAAATTTCGGGCATCTGAATACCGCCATATCGTTTATTAAGCTCAACCAAAGCATACTTTTCATGCGTAGCATTATAATAACTTTCAACGGAGGGTGTGGCTGATCCTAAAATGGTTTTAGCATGGTGTAAGTTGGCCAGATAGATAGCCGAATCTCTTGCATTATATCGAGGCGAAGGATCAAACTGTTTATAGGAATTATCGTGTTCTTCATCTACAATGATTAACCCCAAGTTTTCGTAAGGCAAAAACAATGCAGAGCGTGGCCCTAAAATAATTTGGTAAGGTGATGTATCCGGACTATCATCCAAAACCTTATTCCAAATTTCCACTTTTTCATTTTTGTTATAACGCGAATGATAAACGCCAATCTTATCCCCAAAATATTTTTGTAATCGAATGATGATTTGAGTGGTAAGTGCAATTTCTGGGAGTAAGTATAAAACTTGTTTCCCCTCTTGCAGTGCTTCTTCAATCAGCTTAATGTAAATTTCCGTTTTCCCACTTGAAGTCACCCCATGCAATAATACCACCTCTTTTTCTTCAAAAGAATCCTGAATTTTATCCAGAGCTTTTTGCTGATCATCACTCAACTCAATGGATTTGATCTCATGAGTGGCATCATTAAAATTTAAACGGGATTTAACTCTTTTATAGGTTTGTATGATTCCTTTTTCTTCTAATGCTTTGATTTGTGCATGACTGGCATCCACGCTTTTAAGGAGTTCTGATTGGGCAAGCTCATCAACTTTCTCTTCTCCATTCATGGTGAGATTTATCAGAGCCATCAAAAGTTGTAATTGCTTAAATGCTCGTTTGTTTAAGTCTTCAAAAATGGCTCGCATTTTTTGTTCATCATCCCGAACATCCTCATGAATACAAACGTAAGTCTCAAGTTTTGGCTTGTATGCATCACTCAATTCTTCCTCAACCTGAATAATCCCTTTATCAATCATGCTTTTGATCAATGGGATGGTTTTTTGTAAACCCGTGATTTTGGTAACATCCGTAATGCTGAGTTTTTTACGATTGATGAGCGCTTCGCTGATATTGAATTCGTTTTCGTTTAAAGCAATCTCATCAGGATTAAAATTAGGACTCAGTATAATCTGAGATTCACTGACTAATTTCAATCCCTGTGGAAGGGCAACATTCATCACCTCTCCCAAAGTGCTCATATAATAGTTAGCAATCCACTCCCAAAATGTAAATTGAGTTTCGTTTACGATGGGGTCTTCATCTAAAACTGATAAAATATATTTGGGTGCATACTGAGGAACTTGCTCATGTATTTTGCGAATCAGAGCAGTGTAAATCTTTTTTTTACCAAACTGAACTACCACTCTTTGCCCGCATTTTACATGCTCATTTAACTCAAAAGGTATGCGGTAAGTAAATGTTCCCGGTACCGGAAGAGGTAAAATAACATCGGCAAATAAAGTGATTCTCTCCATGTTTAGAATATCGTTTCAAAAATGCTGATTAAATGCTTAACTTCTTCGAGGCTATTGTAATGAACCATGCTTACGCGGATAACTCCATCCACTTTTTCCAAGTCTAGAGTTTCGATCAAACGGCGTGCATAAAAATCGCCGAAACGAATACCAATATTATGGGGATCAACTTTTTCAACAATTTCGCTTGAAATTCTATCTTCGACCACAAAGGAAATCGTAGGAACTCTTTCTGTTTTCGAAAAGCTTTTCTTTCCAATGATTTTTACATTTGATTTTGTGTTGAGGTAGTCTAATAATCGTTTAGCCAACATTTCTTCATGGTCAACCATGAGCTGATTTGCAGCAACAGCCTTTTCTCTGAAACTTGAAAATTGTGTGTCCGGAAAATGTTTGCTGGCGATCGATTCTAGGTAATCTTTATAGCCAATATAACCATAGCACAATTCATAATTTACGTTGCCGGGTTGTAATTTATAAGCGGTTTCCTCATTTCCAATAAAAAAATGATTTATGCCCGGAAGTTCCAGTAATAATTCTTTTTTGCCGTAAAGCATTGCACTATGCGAACCATAAACTTTATAAAGCGAGAATACATAAAAATCTACATCCAATTCCTGAACATCAATCAGTCGGTGAGGGGCGTACGCAACGGCATCAATACAAATTTTAGCTCCTGCTTCATGAACAATTTTTGTAATTTTTTTAATGGGATTTATGGTGCCCAAAATATTTGAAGCATGGGTAAGAGCAACAAGCTTAGTTTTAGGAGTTAGTAGTTTTTTTAAATCTTCAATTTCCAGATTGATAGTTTCAGTATTTGTTTTCCAAAATTTGATAACAATGCCTTTTTCCTGCATTTGCAACCATCCGCCAATATTGGCTTCGTGATCGCAATCGGTAACGATAACTTCATCGCCAGCCTCAAAGGTTTTTACCATACTCTGCGAAAGGTTTCGAAGCAAAAGAGTGGTCGAACTCCCATAAATAATTTCAGATGCATCACGAGCATTGATTAACTCTGCTCCAAATACATTTGCATCCTGAACTCTTTGTGTAGATTTTTGCGAAATCTCATACGAGGCGCCTAATTGAACATTAGTATTTAAAAGATAATCTTGAATTCGGTCAACAACTGGTTTTGCTATTTGCGATCCTCCTGCATTATCAAAAAAAGTGAAACCACTTTTAAGTGCGGGAAATTGTTTTCGTACAAATTCTATATCTAATTTCATTATAATTTTTTGCTTGATTGTTCAATTGGTCTAATCTTATTCAGGACTTTTGTCTTTGTTCATGTATTTTCCTTTTTTGCTTCCGCCATAAATCTCAAACTTAGCAAAACGGCACTCAATAGCTCCGTTATACATAATTATTTTTCGGGAAGGACGTAGCCCAACAAATTTTAATACTTCCAGATTTCCACTTAAAATCCAGGCATTAAAGCCCTGAAATTTTTGTTTCATCTGATCGCCAATCATTTGATACAATCCTTTGATGTCTTCTTCATCCAAGCGTTCATCATAAGGTGGATTTGTGATCATTACTCCTTCGCTAATAGGGAAAGTTAAGTCTTCTAAAGTGCTTTTGCGGAGCTCAATGTCTTTGTGTAATTTAGCACTTTTTAAATTCTCTTCAGCTATGTTGATGGCTTTATAGGATCGATCAGAACCAATGATCCGATGTTCAAAATCTTTCTGATTATCCAACGCATCATCCTGAATCTTTTTCCATAATTCAGCATCGAAATCTTTCCAATGTTTAAAGCCAAAATCTTTCCTGTAATACCCGGCAGCAATTCCGAACGCTTGCAAAGCAGCTTCAATTAAAATGGTTCCTGATCCACACATGGGATCAATAAGATGAGTGCTTCCATCCCAACCGCTAAGCTTTATCAATCCTGCAGCTAATACCTCGTTTATTGGGGCTTTATCAACCGCAACCCGATAACCTCGTTTATGCAGGGAACTGCCTGAACTGTCGATGGAAACGGTGCAATTTTCTCTAAAAATATGGATATTTATCCGCAAATCAGGAGTGATTGGATCAACGGATGGTCGTTCTCCAAATTTATCTCTGAATGCATCCACAAGTGCATCCTTGCTTTTTAAAGCAGCAAATTTCGAATGCGTTATTTGCGAGTAGGAAAGTACAGCATCGATGGCCAGTGTTTGGTTCACATCCATATAATCCCACCATACTATTTTCTTAATCTGATTGTATAAATCATCCTCATTCCCTACGGTAAATGTGGCAATGGGTTTTAATATTCGGATGGCTGTATAGCACAAATAATTGGCTTTATACATGGTTGAGAGATCACCCTCAAAACTAACAGCCCTACTGATAGGTTCTATATTATCAGCTCCAATGTTTTTTAATTCTTCTGCCAACACTTCTTCGAGTCCAAAGAAGGTTTTGGCTATCATTTTATAATTATTGATTTGATTTTTCAAAATATCAATTTTCTTTATAGAATAATTTTTCTATTTTAGTTGGCAAGTGCCTATAGTTTAGAGTGCCTAGAATACTTCAGTCCATCAATTGAATTATGCCAATTTAATAAAACTTTAGGCAGTCCTAATTTTAGCACACTTTAAGTACTTTTATAACACAAATGTAGGAATAAATTGCGTGGCAATTTCTTATTTTTCAATCTATAAACAATTTAGAAATGACAATAAAAGAGGCACAAAAAACAGTAGATCAGTGGATACAAACAACCGGAGTGAGATATTTTAATGAGCTTACAAATATGGCTTTGCTTACAGAAGAAGTAGGGGAGGTGGCGCGTTTGATAGCTCGTAAATATGGTGAGCAATCGTTTAAAGACTCCGAGGAGGAAATTGATTTGGGGAATGAGTTTGCAGATGTTTTGTTTGTTCTTATTTGTTTGGCCAATCAAACAGGTGTTGATTTAACCGAGGCCTTGGAGAAGAATCTTGAGAAAAAAAATAATAGAGATGCAACTCGTCATCACAATAATCCTAAATTAAAATAGAACTTTTGTAATAAATAGAATTTTCTTTCCACTAATTCTAGTGAAAAATCAAAAATTTATAATTTATGCTCTTTAAATGGTTTATTAGTCACCAATGGAAGCAAGCCACACGATCACCAATTTTTCAAAAAAAT
>JAOZQX010000038.1 GCA_029931995.1 Bacteroidales bacterium | reverse complement strand
ACCCAAAACCTCACGCAAGGCAGCATGCATCAAGTGTGTGGCCGAATGATTATTCTTTATCATTTCTCTGTTAAGATAATTTATTTCGGCAAATATTTTTTTTGAGGAGGGTTCAATAAATTCAGTAGCAATATGAATAGTAAGATTATTATCTTTTTTAGTGTCGGTAATTTGGATGTTTTTATCGCCAATTTTTAAAATTCCTGTATCACCCACTTGTCCACCCGATTCGGCATAAAAAGGTGTTTTGTTTAACACAATTTCAAAATAAGTTTTTTTCTTGGCTGTAACTTGTCTGTACTTAATAATTTCTACTTCAGCCGAAGTTTGATCATAGCCGATAAATTCAGTTTCCTGAACTTTATCGTTTAGTACAATCCAGTCTCCTGTATCTTTCTGGGCAGCATTTCTGGAGCGGTCTTTTTGTTTTTTTAATTCTGCATTGAAGGCTTTAAAATCAACATCTAAACCTTTTTCTTGAGCCATCAATTCTGTTAGGTCAATCGGGAAACCGTAAGTATCGAACAACTCAAATGCGAAACTACCGTCAATAGTCTTCGATTTTATATTTTTGAGGTATTGTTCAAACTTGGTAATTCCTGTAGATAAGGTTCTTAAAAAAGCCTGTTCTTCTTCGGTAATAACTTTACGGATAAGCTCCTGTTGTTTTTTAATTTCAGGAAAAATATTCCCCATTTGTTCGGACAGGGTAGGGAGCAATTCATTTATAAAAGGTTCGTTAAAGTTGAGAAATGTAAATCCATAACGGATAGCACGTCTCAATATTCGGCGAATTACGTAGCCAGCTCCTGTATTGGAGGGTAATTGTCCATCGGCAATAGCAAAGGCAACAGCACGCAAATGGTCGGCAATTACGCGTATGGCAATATCGATTTTTTCGTCAGCACCATATTTTTTGTTGGCGAGTTTTGCAATTTTTTGCAGCAAAGGCTGAAATACATCGGTATCGTAATTTGATTGAACTCCTTGCAAAACCATGCATAGGCGTTCAAACCCCATTCCAGTATCAATGTGTTTGTCGGGTAAATTTAGTAATTCACCATTGGCTTTGCGGTTAAATTCAATAAAGACCAAATTCCATATCTCAATAACCAGTGGATGGTCTTTGTTAACAAGCTCTTTACCATCAACTTTTTTCTTTTCTTCGGGATTCCTAATATCTACATGGATTTCGGAGCAGGGACCGCAAGGACCGGTTTCGCCCATTTCCCAAAAATTATCCTTTTTCGATCCAAATAAAATCCGATCTTCCGGAACAATAGTTTTCCAAAAATCGTAGGCTTCCATATCTTTTTCCAAGCCATCTTTTTCATCGCCACCAAACACACTCACATAAAGGCTGTCTTTATCAATTTTATAAACCTTTGTTAGAAGTTCCCATGCCCATTCAATAGCTTCTTTTTTAAAGTAATCGCCAAACGACCAGTTGCCAAGCATCTCAAACATAGTGTGATGGTAGGTGTCATGACCCACTTCTTCCAAATCGTTATGTTTTCCCGAAACTCGTAAGCATTTTTGAGTATCTGTAATTCGTTTATGTTTGATGGCCGAATTACCTAAAAATAAATCTTTGAATTGATTCATCCCTGCATTGGTAAACATAAGAGTAGGATCATTTTTAATAACCATAGGTGCAGATGCTACAATTTGGTGATTTTTTGAGTTAAAAAAGTCTAAAAAAGCTTGACGAACGTGTGCTGATTTCATGCTAATTAATTGATTTTATTAACAATAGATGTGTTAATTAATAGATTGCTTCACTATTGCAAATTTAGTTTATTTAATTAATTTTGCATCAAAACATAGATTTTTATAAAAAAATCTTAATTTTTATGTTTAGAGCAAAATATAAATATAACCCCAAAACACTTTCGTATGAGAAAGTGAGATTAACGACCAGAATGTGGTTCGGGCGTATTTTTGCTTATTTTGTTATAGGTAGTTTTTTTGCTTTCATCGTTGTCATTCTTGCCTTTGAATTTGTAGATTCTCCTCAAGAAAAAGCTAAAGATCGAGAAATTGAGTTTTTAAAACTTAACAATAATATTTTTGCAGATCGTATTGAGCAATTTGAGAAGGTTATTGCAGATATGCAAGATCGAGATGATAATGTTTATCGTGTAATTTTTGAGTCAGAACCGATACCTTCGAGTGTTAGAAAAGCAGCATATGGAGGCGTTGATAGGTATGCCAAATTAGATGGTTATAAACACTCTGATATAGTTATTGAAACAACTAAACGTATGGATCGTTTGGCTAGTCAAATGGTTGTTCAGTCAAAATCTTTTGATGAGATTTGGGAATTAGCTAAAAACAAGGAGGATATGATGCGTGCTATTCCTGCAATTTTACCTATAGAAAAAGGGAAAGGTCGAATCGTCTCAGGATATGGATCGCGTTTTCACCCCATCTTAAAATACCGTCGTATGCATTGGGGGATTGATGTTTCAGCTCCCAAAGGCACTCCAATTTATGCCACAGCCGATGGAGTTATTGAATATACTGGTAGAAGAGGAACCTTCGGTAATTTGGTTGTAATTGATCATGGTTATGGTTATAAAACAGAATATGGCCATATGAACAATTTTGCAGTTAAGCGCAAGCAAAAAGTAAAACGTGGTGAAATTATTGGTTATGTTGGGAATACTGGCTTATCGCGTGCACCGCATGTTCACTATAATGTAGTTAAAGATGGAGAACGGATAAATCCTGTAAACTTCTTCTATAATGATTTTACTCCTGAAGAATTCGAAAAAGTACTTGAATTGGCATCCAGAGATAATCAGGTATTATCTTAGCATATAATTTCAATTTTTAATTTCATGTCAACTGAGCATCCAAATAAAGTTGAAAAGTTGTACTATTCCATTGGTGAAGTAGCCAAAATGTTTGAAGTCAATACTTCACTGATTCGTTTTTGGGAGAAAGAATTTGATATTATAAAACCAAAAAAGAATAAAAAAGGGAATCGCTTATTTACCCAAAGGGATCTTGATAATTTTCACATCATTTATCATTTGGTTAAAGAAAAAGGATACACATTGAGTGGTGCTAAAGAACGACTGGCGAAAAACCCTGAAAGCGTTGAATTAAACTCCGAAGTGATTAAGACTCTGAAAAATATTCGTGCATTTTTAATTGATGTGAAAGATAAATTATGATGCGAAAAATACACTTGTTCTTGCCCTTAATTATCCTGTTTTTTTTTAATGTTGAGATCAAAGCAATAGCGTTAGACTCATTATTAAATTCGGGAAATGATTCGCTCTCAATATCAAAAACAGAAATTAGGGATACCATTGCTAAAAGTATAAGCATTATTGCTGTGGGGGATATTATGCTTGGAACAAACTTCCCATCTGATCATTATTTGCCGCCTCAAAAAAAATGCAATCCATTACTTGAACCAGCCTCGCCAATTTTGAAAGATGCGGATATCATATTTGGGAATTTGGAAGGGTGTTTCTTGGATGAGGGGTCGCTTGTAAAAAGATGTAAGGACACTACAAAGTGTTATGCTTTTAGAATGCCTGTTGCTTTTTCAAATTGCTTGGACGATGCCGGGTTTAATATGTTGAGTATTGCCAATAATCATATTCGTGATTTTGGTGATAAGGGCGTGGATACCACTTTGTTTTATCTTAATAAGTATGGGATTAAAAATGCCGGATTAGAAGATAAACCGTATGACACAATAATGGTTCAGGGTGTAAAAGTGGGCTTATTGGCTTTTTCTCCTTTCAAGAAAACAGCGGATATGAACAATTTCGAATTAGTTAAAAATCTTGTTCAGCATTTAGATACAGTTTGCGACATTGTGATGGTTTCTTTTCACGGCGGAGCTGAGGGGAAAGACCATATGAATATTACCAGAGAAAGCGAATTTTTTTATGGCGAGGATCGTGGTAATGTTTGGGAGTTTGCTCATTTAGTTATTGATGCCGGAGCCGATTTAGTGATTGGCCATGGCCCACACGTGCCACGTGCTATTGAAATTTACCAAGATCGTTTGATTTGTTACAGCTTGGGTAATTTTTGTACTTATGCCCGATTTAATTTAGATTATCCTAATTCTTTAGCACCAATAATTTCTGTTGAATTAGACCGAGAAGGCAAAGCTATCAGTGGACAAATTATATCAATGTTACAAAAAGGAGAAGGTGGTCCAGTAGCGGATGTAAATAAAAAATCATTAAAACTGATAAAGAAGCTTACCGTAGAAGATTTTCCTGAAAACAAAATTCATTTTCAGGAGGATGGAACTTTGATGTTTTTAGAAAATTAGTAGTAGCTATTTCTGCCTAAATAACCTTGCACGTACTCCCGAATCCCCGACTCAAGTGTATAAAATGGCGCATCATAACCTATTGAGCGAAGCTTTTTCATATTAGCCTCGGTAAAGTACTGGTATTTATCTCTGATGTCGACGGGAGTATCAATAAATTCAATGTTTTCTTCTTTATCAAGGGCTTTAAATGTGGCTTTCGCCAGATCAAGAAATGAACGGGCAACTCCGGTACCTAAATTATAAAGTCCCGATTTTTCATTGTTATCTTTTAAAAAGCATAAAACATTTACTAGATCTTTCACATAGATAAAATCTCGAAGCTGTTCCCCATCCTTATAGTCAGGATTATGCGAACGGAATAATTTTACTTTTCCGGTTTCCAGAATTTGTTTGTAGGCATGAATAATTACAGATGCCATTCGGCTTTTATGATATTCGTTGGGACCATACACATTGAAAAACTTAACACCCGCCCAAAATGGTGGTGTTTTGCTTTGTTCAATTACCCATTTATCAAATATATTTTTCGATTCTCCGTAGGGATTTAAGGGTTTAAGTTTTTCAACTATCGAATGATCGTCGTCGTAGCCATATTCCCCCAGACCATAAGTCGCAGCCGACGAAGCATAAACTAATGGAATTTTGTATTTCGTACAGGCTTTCCAGATATCCTTACTGTAATTTATATTCAGCTTATCAAATACGCTCATATCAAATTCGGCTGTATCAGTACGGGCACCAATATGAAAAATGAAATCGATAGAGCTATGGTTCGTATTTAACCAATCAATGAACTCCTCGCGATGAACCTTTTCTTTAAACTTTTTTTGTTCAAAGTTTTTATTCTTTTCAGGATTAGAAAAGTCATCAACAATCACAATATCTTCAAATCCTTTTGTGTTCATTTTGCCTACAAGGCAACTTCCAATAAAACCAGCGGCTCCTGTTACAACAATCATATTTATTTATTTAATGCTTCAGTATCAAATCCGAAAGCCTTATACATTTTTGTAAAAATATCAATATTTTCCATGAAACCCATAAACAATTCTGCTTGAGGTCCAAAAGCAAGAACTGGAACTACAACGGCAGTATGGTCATCGTGTGAAAACCTACCTTCAATTTCTCCATTCTCAATATTTCCATCTATTATTGCATAACCTCCGGTTTCGTGATCGGCAGTGATAATGACCAGGGTTTCCCCATTATTTGCAGCAAAATCTAGAACAGTCCCAATGGTGTTGTCAAAATCAATCATTTCCTGAACAAGTGTATCGGAAACATTATCATGTCCAGCCCAATCAATTTGCGAGGCTTCCACCATTAAGAAAAATCCGTCTTCGTTTTTACTAAGAGTTTCAATGGCTTTTATTGTTGATTGGCGGAGCATATCACCACGACCCTCTGTAGAATAAGGAGGGTGCTTATCGTAAAGTAGTCCGGCTAATTTCTTCCCGGTAAAAGCATTTACCTGATCCATATTTAACGCAATTTCATAACCCTTGGCTTTTAAGCTGTCAACAAGGTTTTTCTCATCCTCTCTTTTAGTGAAATGATCCAAGCCGCCGCCAATAAAAAGATCGATATCTGTTTTTAAAAAATCAGCCGCTATCGATTCGTAATTGTATCGGACTGGGTTGTGTGCTATAAATGATGCGGGAGTAGCATGTGTGATAGCACTTGCAGCTACTAAACCTGTAGCTTTTTGATTTATCTCCGCATAATATAGGATTGAATTTACCGGAATCGAGTCGGGCGTCATTCCAATAAATTTATTATTGGTTTTGTATCCGCAAGCAATAGCAGTACCACCTGCTCCTGAGTCAGTAATTAAACTATTTGCTGAATGCGTTTTTGATAAACCGATGTGTTTACATCTTTCGGCGTTTAAGAAACCCTTGTTAGCAATATAGCCTGAGTAAAGTTGGCTTAATCCCATGCCATCACCAATCATCAAAATAATATTTTTAGGTTGAATCTCGTTATTTTTTGGCTCAACTGATTGGCAGGAAACAAATAAAAATATACCAAGTATGAAATAATTTATTTTTCTCATTTTATTTAGTGTTTTTAGCTTTAGCATTTGAAGAAAGTTCAAGACCGTAGCCTGATACTTTATCTTCACGTTTTAGTAGTATTGCAAAAATAATCCCCAGAATCCCCAGCAATGCAAATAATAAAATAGCAAAGGTGTAATTTAAGGGTGTCTTAATTTTAATAATAGTGTTATCATCCCAGCTTAGATAATCAATGTTAGCGAAAATAATCTCTCCTTTACCCAGCTTCAGGTTTAAATTCTCTTGGCTGTCAAAAAACACATCATGTTTTTCTTCAAGAATTACTTTATTTGATGCCAAATCTTTTAATGAAATCAAAAGTTTATCGGAATCCGTAACTGTCTTTTTAAGATTCTCGGGAATCTTAAGTTTAAAGGGTAGATAACTATTAGTGTATGTCCAGTCTGTAAGTATTGTTTCTGTTATATGAGTTTCTTTAGAGTCCTTTTTTGCTGTAATGACTATCTGTATTTCTTTAGATTTCAGATCAAAATGTGTAATATTAATACGTTCAATACTGTCGGTTCCGAGTGTAGCTGAAAATTGACCATTTATGTTTGAATGAGAGTTGAAATATTCTGACCAAATCAGTTCACCATGTTTTCGCACCTGTTTCTTTAATTTGTCATTTTCTTCTTCCATTATAATAGAGTCAGGCATTAAATATAAAGTTGCAGAAGCCAATAAATCCTTATCTATGATTGCGTTGTTTTTGTTATCAAGATAATTGGCTTGGAATGTTTTATTTGTTTTGATTTCCATTACCTGATTTGAAGACAAAAAGATTTCAGCATTCTTATTTGTAGTATCCAGTATTAAGCCAACTAAGATTGGAAATAAAAACAATCCAAAATTCTGGATGGAGAACATTGCTCCGTAAGCAGTACCAATACGTTTTTCTACAACAATTTTAGCAACGGATGGCCACATGGCTGCTGGAACCAACGCAATAGCTATCCCTAATAAAACAAGAGGTATAATTGGATTGAAGAAGGTTAATGCAAAGGTTAGATGAATCAACGTAAGTAAAACTGCTCCAAAGATCATGAGCGTTGCACTTCTTCCATATTTATCCACTATAAATCCAAAAAATGGAGTTGCAAACATGGTGACCCAATAAAGTATGGAAGCAATTTTCCCACTTTCGGTTAATCCCAGACCAAATTTATTTAGAAGAAAATCGGGTGAAAATGCCTGGAATGGGAATACGGCTGAGTAGAAGGTAACACAAAGCAATGTGACGAAAATAAATGATCTGTTGGTTAATAATTCCTTAAGGTCAGGCCAGCTAAATCCATCATCTTTAGCAGATGTAGTATTTTGGGTTGTTTGTTTGTCAATACGCAGGTCGAAAAACGAATAAACCAGAAATGCCAAAAATGCAATAAGCAGTAGTATAGCTGCAAACCAAATAGCAATCGTCCAGTGAGAAGCAGCATCTGCGATTTGAGCTGAATAATAGAGTGCCAATGCTGAACCTGCCCTGGCAATCCCAATCTTCATTCCAAAGGCAAGGGCTAGTTCTTTTCCCTTAAACCATTTTACTATAACTTTACTTACAACAACGATACTTGTTTCTGCTCCTAACCCAAAAAGAAAACGACCCAGAAGCATCATTTTTAGTTCTGGAGAATAATTGGTTAAAAAGGAACTGAAGAATCCGTGCAAAATCCCTCCGCCCGAGAAGTATTCACTTGCACCGTATGCTGTTAATAAACCTCCCGATGCCATTAAACCAACAAATAAACCTCCGGTTCTTCTGATACCCAGCTTGTCTAAAATAATTCCGCCTAGTACTGCCATTAGCAGGAATGTGTTTGGAATAGAATAGGCAGCTACAAAAAGCCCAAAGTCACCTGATGTAAAGTTGAAGTTATCTTCCAGTAATCGTTTTAATGGTGATATGGCATCGTAGAAATAGTAATTTGCTCCCTGAACAGATGCGATAAGTAGGAGGATCCCCCAACGAACAGCTACTTTATCCCTCATGGATTTTTTTATTGTATCAACCATTTTAAGCTTCTTTTACTTTGTTAGGTAATTCGAGTCCGTGACCGGATATTCTGTCGTCTCGTTTCAGTAAGATTGCAAATAAAATCCCGAAAACTCCGAGAACTGATAGCATTAAAATTGTATAGGTGTAATCTAATGGAGCTCCCACAGCTTTGCCTGCATTATTAATATCAAGAGTGTGTCCCATTAGCCAAGGTACAAGCATCATTCCCAAATTTTGAACGGTGAACATAAACCCATAAGCCGTACCTAATAAATGTTCAGGTATTAAGCGTGCAACCGATGGCCACATTGCTGCCGGCACCAATGCAAAAGCAATACCAAGCATTAATAATGGAATAATAGGTGTTATTGTAGTTAATGAGAATGCTAGATGTGCCAGGATTAAAAGTAAAGAACCTAATATCATTATACTGGCATTTTTACCTCTGTTATCGCACCACCATCCAAAAATTGGTGTGAAAATCATTGTGCCTAAAGGCAGGATGGTAACCCAATCTCCACTGACCTTTGAGTTCATGCCAAATTTATTTTGAAGCAGATCGGGTGCAAAGCCAATAAATGGAAATACAGCAGCATAAAATAG
>JAOZQX010000037.1:4868-9005 GCA_029931995.1 Bacteroidales bacterium | reverse complement strand
AAATAATATTGAAAAGTGATAATATTGAGTTTTGTTACAATAATTTCTACTAATGAAAAAAATTCTTTTAAAAACATTGGGAGTAAGTGCTTCGGTTCTAGCAATTCCTAATTCAAATATTCAAGCACAAGACCAAAAAATAAATCAGCCTAACATTATCCTCATCATGGCCGATGACCTTGGCTATGAAAGTCTTAGTTGTAACGGTGGTCAATCCTATGAAACACCTGAGTTGGATCGATTGGCAAATACCGGTGCACGCTTTGTTCACTGCTACTCACAACCACTTTGTACGCCATCAAGAGTCAAACTTATGACCGGCAAATATAATTTCAGAAATTATAAAGCGTTTCGCTACCTCGATCCCATAGAAATAACATTCGGCAATATTATGAAGGAGGCAGGATATTCCACATATATTGCAGGAAAATGGCAACTTGGAAATGGTATCGAGGGGCCACAACATGCAGGATTTGATGATTATTGCCTATGGCAAATTTATTCGCGTGTTGCAGGAAAAGATGTTCGTGGCTCACGTTATGCCAATCCTAAAATCTATGTCAACGGAAAAATTCTTAAAAATACCAAAGGGAAATACGGACCTGATATTTTTGTTGATTATATTAATAAATTTATTCAGGAAAATAAAAACGATCCTTTCTTTGTATATTTTCCAATGGCACTTACACACAATCCTTTTGAACCCACACCTGCAAGTGAAGAATGGAAGTATAACAGGCATAGAAAAGATTTTAGCTTTTTCAAGGATATGGTTGAATACATGGATTATTCAATTGGACGAATTGTTGATAAACTTGAAGAATTAGGACTTCGAGAAAACACACTGATTATTTTCATTGGTGATAATGGAAACAACAAAAACATAATGTCCAAAATCAACAACAAATGGATATGGGGTGCTAAAGCTCAAATGACCGATGCCGGAACACATGTTCCTATGATTGTTAATTGGCCAGGAACCATACCATCAGGTTTAGTATCAGATGATCTTATAGATTTCAGCGATTTCCTCCCAACATTGGCACAAATTGGCAATGCTGATATCCCAGAAGAATTAGAGATTGATGGGCAAAGTTTCTACCCACAGCTTTTAGGTGAAAAAGGAACTCCTCGCGAGTGGGTTTTTGTACACTACTGGGAATACGGAAGAAACTTCCTTAAAACCCGTGAGTTTGTCAGAAACAAACGTTTCAAACTATATAATAATGGAAAGTTTTTTGATATAATGAACGACCCTATGGAAAGATATCCAATTCCAGAAAAGTCAATCACTGGTGATTTTGTAAAAGTTAAACAAAAGTTGCAACAAGTCTTGGAAAATATAAAATTGGATGTATTGAATTAATGAAAGTAATTCAATACATTATTTTTCATACTCATAACAGACTTATGAAAAAGCTGAAATATCATTTTTAGTTATTCAATAAGCTAATAATTGAAAAAATCTCCGAGACAATATGACTAATTTGGTATTAATCTAAAAAACATGTTTGAAAAACATAAACAACTGAATTATCAAAAAAGAAAAAATCAAGATTCTTAGTAAAATAAGCATTGAAAACAAACAACTAAAGACCAATTAATACACATGAGAAAAACAAAATCATTCTTACCAATATTTCAATCAAGAGTTTTATATAAGAAACTTTCTCTGCTTTTTATTCTTATTTCCTTATGCTCCTCATTTTCGTATGCACAAACATTCTCTGTAAATAATGATGGTGCAGATGATATATGTGCAAGTGCATGGCCTCAAGAAATTCTGGGGAATTATTATGAAAATGGAACAAATAATTCTAAACCATGTTACGAGGGACCAGATGGTTACTGGTTGTATCACGCTAATATGAGTGCTGGAGTAGGTGCTTCATGGGTTGTGGGAAAACCTTTAGGATCAACAGATATTAATGGAGCTAATATTCGACATTACAAACAAAGTACTGCATCAACCCCTCCTCTTAACACAAGATTTACAAGCAGTCCGAATGGATGTGGGTATATTAAAATTAGTGATGAAGGGGCAGTAGCACCACCTGCACCAACATTATATAATCCGTCAAGTGTTGGTGCAAGCTCAATGAACTTATCATGGTCGAGAGCACCCGGAGCAACTGGCTATAATGTGTATGTATCTACAAATAGCAGTTTTACTGCTCTAGTTTCAGGACTCGATCCTAAGGATGTACCAAAAGGAGCTGGTGATCCTTACGCACCAACAAGTACAACAATATCCGGTTTAAGTAGAGGAACAAAATATTATATTCGAGTAAGAACTTATAGCGGAGCGGGAGAAAGTGGTAATTCAAACACTGTTTCTGCCACAACTGCACCCAATGCCCCTGTTGCTAACAATGCAACAAATATTTCAGATATAACATTTAAAGCAAATTGGGATGCAGCATCCGGAGCTACTTCATACAAACTTTATGTTTCAACTAATTCAGGATTTTCATCCCATATAAGTGGCTATAATGGGAAAAGTGTTGGCAATACTACATCCTACAATGTAACAGGATTAAGTGGTAACACTACATATTATTACCGATTAAAAGCAAGTAATTCAGCAGGTGAAAGTGGGTATTCCAATACAAAATCTCTTACAACTGCTCCGCCCGCTCCGGTCGTAAACGATGCAACGGCAATTACAAAAAATTCATTTAGTGCAAACTGGAGTGCTTCATCTCAAGCAACCACTTATTTTTTGGATGTTGCTACAAATAGCAATTTTAGCACTAAGGTTAGCGGATATGACAATAAAAATGTTGGTAATGTAACTACTTCTAGTGTTACAGGATTAAGTACCGGAACAACATACTATTTCCGTGTGAGAGCATATAATGCTATTGGAACAAGCAGTAATTCGAGCTCCAAGAGTCTTATAACAATACCTGGCGAACCCACAGCTACAAGCGGAACAAGTATTCAACAAACAAGTTTCTCGGCTAACTGGAACTCCACTACTGGAGCTACAGCTTATAAACTGGATGTTGCAACAGATGCCGGATTTTCCACTTTAGTAAGCGGTTATAATAATCTTGATGTAAGTAATGTTACCACTTACTCAGTGAATACTAATCTTACATCTAACACAACATATTATTATCGAGTAAGAGCGTACAATAGCGCAGGAACTGGCAGTAATTCAAATACTATTACTTTAACAACTGCACCAAATCCACCAACAACTCAGGCGCATTCAATTATTTTTTCAAATATTGGTCCAGCACAAATGAAAATAGATTGGACAAACGGTAATGGAGCAAAAAGAGTTGTATTTATTAAGGAAGGGAATACAGGCGATGCTTCACCAGAAGATTATACTACTTATTCTGCAGATACAAAGTTTAAGAGTGGTACTCAGATCGGTGCAACATCTTGGTATTGTATTTATAATGGCACCGGTACCACAGTAACAGTAAATAGTTTGATGCCGGAAACAACCTATCAGGTGATGGTATGCGAATATAATGGTGCAACGGATTTAGAAACTTATAATTCGAATTCAGCTACAGATAATCCCTCTAACCAAACTACACAAACCATACTAATTAATGAGGTTAACGCAGACTCCGAAGGCAAAGATACAGAAGATTTTGTTGAACTTTATGATGGTGGGAATGGAAATACATCTCTTGATTACTTAACAGTCGTTCTCTGGAATGGCGGAACTGATGTGAGTTATAGAGCAATTGATTTGGATGGATATTCGACAGATGCAAATGGTTATTTTGTTATTGGTAACAGTGCAGTTCCTGGAGTAGACATTACTTTTCCGGATAACACCTTACAAAACGGATCGGATGCGGTAGCTTTATACTTGGCTGATAATACTGATTTCCCAGGTGGTACTGCAATTACCACAACAAATATAATTGATGCAATTGTTTACGATACTGATGATGCTGATGATGCCGCCTTATTGGTTTTATTAAATGGTGGTGAGCCACAGGTTAATGAAAGAAATAGAGGTGATTCAGAGTTGCATTCTTTGCAACGAATTCCTAACGGGGAAGGTGGGTACAGAAATACCTCAAGTTATGCAGCCGAAGAACCTACACCTGATGCAGCCAATGTTACGGTTTCAGTTATTACTGTAGAAGGACATTCGACCCTTAT
>JAOZQX010000037.1:0-4858 GCA_029931995.1 Bacteroidales bacterium | reverse complement strand
TGATGCAAGCGATCACACCGCTTTTATAAATGTATCTATTAATGGAGATTCATCCACCAGAACATATACAATCAAAAACTCAGGACTGGCTACACTCAATATCGATAGTGTAAGAATTAGTGGAACACATGGAAGTGATTTTTCAATTACCACCAACCCCAATACAACAGTTGCTGCTAGTGGAAGCACAACTTTTATAGTTAAATTTGACCCCTCTGCTGTTGGAACCAGAAGTGCAATGCTTAACATTTATAATAATGATGTAGATAGAACCCCTTATAATTTCAATATTCAAGGCGATGGATTGATCCCAGAGATAAATCTGCAAGGCAATAGCACAACTATAGCAGACGGTGATACTATCCCGACTACTACAGATCACACCGATTTTGGAAATCAGGATGTTGCGAGCGGAACCGTATCAAGAACGTTCACAATACAAAATACCGGAACCGGGGTTCTTAAGCTCGGAACAAATGCAGTAAGCCTTTCCGGAGGTCAAAGTGGCGATTTTTCTATAACAGCTCAACCTGCAACTACAGTTGCTAGTAGTGGTTCAAGCACTTTCATTATTCAATTTGATCCTTCGGTAATGGGTGAAAGAAAAACCACAGTAAGCATTAACAGCGATGACTCTGATGAAAATCCATATAATTTTAGCATAAAAGGCAATGGATTAAGCCCGGAAATAAGTATATCTGGAAATTCCATTGAAATTACTGATGGAGATACAACCCCTTCTACTACAGACTATACTGATTTTGGGAGTCTTCTGGTTGCATCAGAAACTTTATCGAGAACATTCACGGTAACAAACAGTGGAAACTCTGCTCTCACACTTACAGGAACACCTCATATTGCAATCAATGGAGTAAATGCCGCAGACTTTACAATAACTGTAGATGCCACTTCCCCTGTTGCCTCATCAGGTGGAACAACAACTTTTACAGTTCGATTTGATCCTTCTGCGACGGGTACACGAACTGCAAGCATCACAATAGATAATAATGATACGAATGAAAACCCTTATAATTTCGAGATTGAGGGACTGGGGCATTCACTACCAACAGTAACTGCTGATGCTGCAACAAATGTTGTTCAAAAATCAGCAACTCTTAATGGTACTGTTAATGCCAATGATGATACTACGACTGTTGTTTTTGAGTATGGATTAACAACCGGGTATGGCTCAACAGTAACTGCTAATCCAGATACAATAACAGGTCATACAGATACAAGTGTCAGCAAATCAGTTAGCGGGTTAACGCCCAGTACAACCTACCACTATCGGGTTGTTGGAAATAATTCGGCTGGGACATCAAATGGAAATGATCAGGCATTTACAACGCTTGACTGTATTAATCCAACAGCAGCAGGAACCATTGGCAACGCACAACAAATCTGCAATGGTTCTAATCCTTCAGAGATTAGCAGTCTTAGTTTACCTTCAGGAAATTCAGGCGTTTTAGAATATAAATGGCAACAGTCTACAACGAGCAGCACAACTGGCTTTTCAGATATTAGTAATAGCAATTCGACTACTTATGACCCTTCGAATTTAACCACTACTACATGGTATAAAAGGTTGGTACGTGTTGACTGTAAAAATGATTGGTCAGGGGCTTTAGAATCAAATGCCATTAAAATTACAGTTCTTCTGCTTATGGAAGCCGGAACAATTTCTGCTAACCAATCCATTTGTTATAATACCGTTTTTACAAAACTAACAGGGGTAGCACCTACAGGTGGAAAAGCACCTTATACCTATCAATGGCAAAGTTCAACAGATGGTATAAACTTCTCAGATATCTCGGGAGAAACAAATCTTGATTATCAAGCTCCGGCTTTAACAACTACTACTTATTATCAATTGGAACAAACTTCTTCATCAGGTTGTGGAACAGTTAGTACAAATGTTGTTAAGATCAAGGTTTATGGTGAATTTACGGTTGGTTCAATTCCAGGATTTAAGGTTATATATTACAGAAATGCACCTGAGAAATTTATTGGAGTTGCCCCTACAGGTGGAAAACAACCCTATTCATATCAATGGCAAAGTTCCACGAATGGTACTAAATTTACCGATATTTATGGGGCTACAAGTTTAGATTACCAAGCAGGAAGATTGAGAAGAACGACCTATTTTCAATTAAAGCAAAGTTCGGCCTCCGGATGCGGAATATTCACTACTAATAGGTTAACAGTAGTAGTATTCCCCAAATTTATTGTAGGTTCTATCTCTGCCGATCAACATATTGCTTATAACTCTGCTCCTGAAAAATTAATTGGAGAAAAACCAAGAGGTGGAAGACAGCCGTACTCTTATCAATGGCAAAGCTCAGGTGATGGAATTAATTTCACAAACATTGTTGGTGCTACAAAACTAGATTATCAACCAGGTACTCTTACCGATACAACTTATTTTCAATTAATTCAGTCATCATCGCATGATTATGCAGAGAAAAACACGAATATGGTGAGTATTTATGTGTATCCTGAATTTAAAGTTGGAAGTATTTCTGAAGACCAAAATGTTTGCTATAATTCAGCACCTGATATGTTAATGGGTACTGAACCAAGTGGAGGGAATTTGCCATATACTTATCAGTGGCAAAGTTCTACCGATGGTATCAATTTTACTGATATTGCTGGTGCATCCTTGCTGAATTACCGGCCTAATGTATTGACCGAAACTACTTATTTTCAACAAATACAAACTTCAGCAAATGCCTGTGGCAGTTTTACAACTAATATTGTAACTATGGGTATCAAACTACCCCCTACAGTTTTTAGTGGAAATGACGTTGCAGGAATTTGTGCAAATGAGGATTATCAGTTGTCAGGGAGTGTTGAAAATTATGAATCTCTTGTATGGACTACATCGGGTGATGGAAGTTTTAGTGATATTAATGTTTTGAACCCTGTTTATACTCCGGGAAGCAATGATAATATCAATGGGTCTGCTACACTTACTTTAATTGCAAATCCTGAAGCTCCCTGCAGTAATCCTGTTTCAGATGAGTTAATACTTTCGTTCAACCAAATACCTCTTGTGGATGCAGGAAACGATTTAACTATTTACGAAAATTCGCAAGTACAAATAACGGCAAGTGTTCAAGGAAATGGTAATTATAGTTACTCATGGTCTCCGGCAGCAATGCTCTCCGATCCAACTATATTAAATCCTTTGACCAACCCAATCTCAGAAACCACAACCTTTACCATTGAGGTAAGCGATAATGAAACAGGATGTGTTGTTGAAGACCAAGTTACTTTTAAGGTTGAAACAGGTGTTACTTACCAAATAAGTGGAAGCATATCATCCACTAATTTAAAAAACTCATTGCCTGTTACAGAAGTCTATTTTACAGGTATTCAGGAAAAAACCACCACAAACAATTTGGGTGAATACACAATGCTGGTCCCTGCCGGATATAGCGGCTGGGCAATTCCTTTGCGCCCGGGATATATTTTTGAGCCCGATAGCATTCCTTTTTTCAATGTTGGAGTAGATATTGTAGATCAAAATTATGGGGGTATATTATACATTAATGCATTTGCCGAACCCGATACATTAATCTTGGAACTTGGGCAAAGTTCACAATTGGGGGTTGAATTGATAGGTTCGCAAGATCCAATAACCGATTACAGATGGTTCGATCAAGATGGAAATCTGCAATCCTCTGAAGCAAATCCAATCGTAGAGCCAACAGAAACTACACTTTATACAGTTTATGTTGAAGATGCCCTCGAAAGAAGTTATGATACAGTTCGGGTAACTGTGGTAAGCAATGTAGGTATCGATGATTTAAACAACAACAATCAAATCAGCATTTATCCTAATCCAGCTAAAGATTTATTATACATTGATATTGGTACTTTAAAAGTAGCGGACAATTTAATAATTACGATTACAGATTTAAATGGAAAAATAATGTTCCGTGAAGACGTTAAGGATACTATTTCTGAAATTGATGTAAGTACTTTTAAGCCCAGTTTGTATTTTGTTGAAATAAGAACATCAGAAAATAGTAAAAAACTAAAATTAATAATTGAATAAGAAATTCAAATTTAATCAAGCTATATTATACTGTAAAACAAAATTTCAGGGTTCTCCTAAATTAAAGTATCTTTGCTTCAAATTTAAAGAAGCAAGATGAAGGGATTTAGCATTGGGGATTTAAAAGTAAAATTGCCCATTATACAGGGCGGTATGGGTGTTGGTATTTCATTATCAGGACTTGCGTCAGCAGTAGCTAATATGGGAGGCATTGGTGTTATTTCAACGGTTGCAATAGGTCTTACTAACAATAATACCGCAACTAATTATAAATTAAATAATATTGTTGCACTTCGCGAAGAAATAAGAAAAGCCCGTGAGCTAAGTCTCGGAGTCATTGGTGTAAATATCATGTCGGTACTAACCAACTTTTCAGACATGGTTAAAACTTCAATTGAAGAAAAAATCGATATCATATTTGCAGGAGCTGGTCTTCCCCTTGATTTACCAAAATATTTGGGAGAAGGAATAAAAACAAAGCTTGTCCCCATTGTATCCTCAGCGCGTGCAGCTTCTATTATATGTAGTAAGTGGAAACAAAATTTCAATTATTTCCCCGATGCATTTGTAGTAGAAGGGCCAAAGGCTGGTGGTCATTTGGGATTTAAAGCTGATGAACTGCAAAACGATAGTAACAAATTGGAGAATCTAATTTCCGACGTATTAGAAGTAACTACAGAGATCAAGAAAAAATATAATAAAGATATACCTTTAATTGCGGCAGGTGGTATTTATTCAGGTGATGATATGTTTCAGATAATGAAACAGGGTGCATCAGCCGTGAAATTAGGTACCCGC
>JAOZQX010000336.1:1506-2408 GCA_029931995.1 Bacteroidales bacterium | reverse complement strand
TCTGCTAAATTCTTTAGAACAACTCAAACTCAACCCAGAAACTATTGATGTGTTTTTGATGGGCGAATTTGATAAAAGCTCTCAAATTTACGAGCTTCTTTATAAATACATCCGCAATATTGAGTTCATGGAACGCAATGATTTCTTCATGTATAGTTATGCACTGGATGAACTTCCTGCGCATTATTTTTATAATCTGTTAAACGCAAACACGTGCGAATTATAAGTGGGACTCATAAAGGGAAACGAATTAATCCGCCTAAAAACCTACCTGTAAGGCCAACTACCGATTTTGCCAAAGAAGGGTTGTTTAATATTTTAAACAATAAAATTGATTTTGAAGAAACAATTGTGCTGGATTTGTTTGCAGGTACTGGCAGTATTTCGCTTGAATTTGCTTCCCGACAAGCAAAACAAATCACATCAATAGATTCAAATTACCACTGCACTGAGTTTATCCGTAAAATAGCTACCGAATTGCAGTACGAAAACCTAAGAGCAATCAAGGCCAATGTATTTAATTTTCTTTCGAATAAAAAAATTGCTTGCGATCTTATATTTGCCGACCCCCCTTACGATATGGCTGAAATTGAACAAATTCCCGAATTAATTTTTAAAAATGAAATTTTGAATAAAGATGGGATTTTTATTCTTGAGCACTCAAGAAAATTTGATTTTAGTGAACATCCTCGTTTCACCGAACACCGAAAATATGGAAATGTGAATTTTTCCTTCTTTAAATAAAAAAACCACTATCGAAATAGTGGTTCAAATTTTTTATTAGTATTCATCCTCGTGAAAGAAAAAGTCCTCTCTGGTTGGGTAATCGGGCCAAATGTCTTCAATACTTTCATAAATTTCGCCCTCATCCTCAATCTCCTTAAGGTTTTCCATAACCTCCA
>JAOZQX010000336.1:518-1496 GCA_029931995.1 Bacteroidales bacterium | reverse complement strand
AGCTAATTCTAAAGTCCAATACATATCAAAGAGTTTAAGGTTTATTTTTTTGCAAAAATAATTTTTTTTTAATACAAGTCAATAAAAAATTAACAAATTATTGCATTTGTGCAATTAGCTGTTTATCAAATGTCCGAAAAATACTGGCTGCTGTAAGGTTTAAGCCTTCCAAGGAATTTCTTTTCCGCCTCTTTCATGAATAATTTTCCGAGCAAGTACAAATAAGAAATCCGAAAGGCGATTCAGATATTTTATGTCAATTGCCTCAATTGGGTAGGTGCTTGCAAGTTTAATAGTAATTCGTTCTGCCCTTCTGCATATAGTACGGGCAATATGGCAATGCGAAGAAACAATATCGCCACCCGGCAAAATAAACGATTTTAATTCGGGAATGGTTTCATTCATGCTGTCAATTTCCTTTTCAAGGAATTCAATGTCGCTTTCAATTATTTCAGGCAACTTACGATTTACTTCTCCTGACGGATCAGTAGCCAATGATGATTCCAAAATAAATAAACACTCCTGAATTTTCAATAAAACAGCTTCAATGGTTTCATCATTACAAAGATCGCGAATAAGACCTAAGTATGAATTAAGCTCATCTACGGTTCCATAAGCCTCAATCCGATCGTGATATTTAGGAACACGCGTGCCTCCAATAAGAGAAGTTTCCCCTTTATCGCCAGTTTTGGTATATATTTTCCATTGTTTACTCATAATGGCTATTCCACCTTCATTTATTTTTTATAATCTTTTACAGTAACAATATTGGTATTTTTTTCATCTGAAGCAACTTCACCATCAATTAAACGAATAATACGATGTGCATGTTTGGCAATGTCTTCTTCATGGGTAACCACAATAATTGTATTTCCAGCCTGATGAATTTCTTCCAATAAGCCCATAATCTCAATCGATGTCTTCGAATCCAAATTACCCGTAGGTTCGTCCGCTAAAATAATAGAAGGCTCATTTACC
>JAOZQX010000336.1:0-508 GCA_029931995.1 Bacteroidales bacterium | reverse complement strand
TCATTCGGTTTATGCATAATCCTATCCGAAAGGTTTACATCTTCAAGCGTTTTTTCTGCTTTTTTATAACGTGTAGCTTTATCATAGCCGGCATATATAAGCGGAAGCATTACATTTTCAATCGCTGTTGAACGTGGCAATAAATTAAACGTCTGAAAAATAAAACCAATTTCTTTGTTTCGGACTTCTGCTAATTTATTATCATCCATTTTACTGACATCCTGCCCGTTTAAAATATATTTTCCTTTTGTAGGCGTATCCAAACAACCAATAAGATTCATCAAAGTTGATTTCCCCGATCCAGAGGGACCCATTAAAGCTACAAACTCATTTTTCTGCACACTTATAGTGATGGAACGCAAGGCCTTTACTATTTCGGAACCAACCTGAAAATAACGACGGATATCTTGAAGCCTAATTACTTCTTTACTCATAATACTATTCTTAAGTCTAACAATATTAACAAAAGTAATTAAAACCTGTAAACAATATGTTGGCCAACATATTT
>JAOZQX010000335.1 GCA_029931995.1 Bacteroidales bacterium | reverse complement strand
TTTAAGGTTCCTCCTTTTGAAAAAATAATGCCGGAGCATTATATGCCTGCATTCATAAAAGGTATGGAAATTGAAAAGAAAGAAATTGAAGCTATCTTCAATAGTGCTGAAGAGCCTACTTATGAAAACACTATTGTCGCATTTGATAAAAGTGGTGAATTATTAAACAAAGTTAGGACGGCATTTTTTAACCAAACCGGTATGAATACCAATGAGGCTATTCAAAAAATTCAGACAAAAATTTCTCCTTTGCTAGCTGCTCATGGCGATGAAATTGGTTTAAACCCCAAGGTTTTTGCTAGAATTAAAGCAGTTTACGAAAACAAAGAAAATTTCAATCTAACTGATGAAGAATTATTTCTTCTCGAAAGCCAATACAAAGGATTTGTTAGGGGTGGTGCCAATCTTCCTAATGACAAAAAAGAAGAATTAATGGCTTTTAATCAAAAACTTTCTTCTCTGCGCGTACAGTTTAACCAAAATCTATTAGCCGAAACTAATGGATTTCAAATGATTTTGGAAGAAAAAGATTTAGACGGGTTACCAGAATCAGTAATTGCTGCAGGTGCTGCTGCCGCCAAAGATGCAGGGCTTGAAGAAGGAAAATTCGTTTATACAACGCACCGTCCAAGCATGTATCCTTTTTTAACTTATTCAAAAAGAAGAGACTTAAGAGAGAAGCTTTATTTTGCTTATACAAATCGCGCTAACCATGACGACGAAAAAGATAATAAAGCCATTGTTGCTGAAATTCTTAAACTAAGAGCTGATCGTGCTAAATTGTTAGGATATAAAACCCATGCACACTTAACTCTTGAGCCTCGTATGGCCGGCGTTCCCGAAAATGCAATTAATTTAATGACACAACTTTGGGATGCTGCCTTGCCAATTGCTAAAAGCGAAGCCAAACAAATGCAGGAAATGATTGATGCTGAAGGTGGAGATTTCAAATTAGCATCTTGGGATTGGTGGTATTATGCCGAGAAAATCCGTGTTGCTAAATATAGTTTAGACGACAACGAAATTCGTCCTTATTTTATGCTTGATAACGCAAGAGACGGTGCATTTTGGGTGGCTAACAAATTATATGGTATTACTTTTACTCGTGTAAATGATATTCCATTACCCCATCCGGATGCACAAGCTTTTGAAGTTAAAGAAGCAAATGGCGATCACATTGGACTTCTTTATATGGACTTCCATCCAAGAGCAAGTAAACGTGGCGGAGCATGGTGTGGATCTTACAGAGATCATCACATTGCTGACGGAAAAGAAATTTTCCCATTAGTAACTGTGGTTTGTAATTTCACAAAGCCAACCGAAAATACTCCATCATTATTAAGCATGGATGAGGTTTCTACTTTGTTCCACGAATTTGGCCATGCACTTGATGGACTATTCTCACAAACAACTTACAACTCCAGCTATATTGCCTGGGATTTTGTTGAACTTCCATCTCAAATTATGGAACATTGGGTAATGGAACCAGAGGTATTAAAACAATATGCTAAACATTACGAAACAGAGGAGGTTATTCCTGAAGAACTAGTTAGTAAAATGAAAGCGGCTGGTTTATTCAATCAGGGGTTTGTAAATGTTGAGCTTTTGGCTGCTTCATTACTTGATTTATCTTACCATACTCTGGAGGCTCCGGTTGACATTGACGTTGCTAAGTTTGAAAAAGAATATCTTGATGGCATTGGATTAATTCCAGAAATTGAATCTAGATACAGAACAACTTATTTTGCCCACATTATTGGTGGCTACGATGCAGGATATTATAGCTATACCTGGGCTGCGGTTTTAGATAATGATGGTTATGGTGCTTTCCAAGAAAATGGAATTTTTGACCAAGAAACAGCTAAACGTTTCCGCGATAATGTTCTTGCCAAAAATGGTATTGAAAACGCTATGAAAATGTATGTTGATTTTCGTGGTCGCGAACCCGTTATTGAGCCACTTTTGAAAAACAGAGGATTAAATTAATTTTTAATTTCGATAATATAAAAGGTGCACCAAATGGTGCACCTTTTTTTATTTCATCATTCGGATTTTATGCTTTGTCTTTTCCTTTATCAAGATCGTAGATAAATTACGATTAAAGACCTTTGTTATTCTTGATTTTTATAATTTTAGCACCCTTAATCAATCATCAAATTAAATCATATGAAAAAACTATTATTCATTTTTTGCATTTTAGGCATTGGTATGATGTCGTGCAATATGTCAACTGAAAAGAAAATTGAAAATGAAAATCCATTTTTTGCTGAATTTGATACTCCATTTGGCGTTCCTCCATTTGACCTAATCAAAGCAGAGCATTATATTCCTGCCATTGAAGAAGGAATTAAACAGGAAAAGGACGAAATTAAGGCAATTGTTAACAATCCGGAAAAGCCAACATTTGAG
>JAOZQX010000036.1 GCA_029931995.1 Bacteroidales bacterium | reverse complement strand
TGGCACACCCGAAGAGGTTTTGAATTATAAGCATATCGAAGATGTTTATAATACGGTAGTGGTTACTGAAAAGAATCCTATCTCAAAAAAACCTACTATTTTTTTAGTATCGGGTAGGATTATGGATGAAACAAAAAAAAATGAGGGCTGATAAGTTTTTAAGTTTCAGTTTTTCAGATTAATATATTGTTAATAATTTAAGTTCTTTAAAATATTTAAAAAACGAATGTATAGCTGACAAAATTTTAGCTCTACATTTGCAAAAATTATTGGTTCAAAATGATTAATAGGGAATCCTGTGATTCTGAGCAATCAGGAAAGTCAGGAGCTGTCCCCGCAGCTGTAAGTCCAGCAAAATTTTGAGTAACCCACGCCACTGTCCCGATTCATCGGGATGGGAAGGCTGCTTAAAATGGACGAGCCAGAAGACCTGCCAATGATGTGTTTCGTAGCTTTCGGGAGAAAGGCGAAGGATGGATCAGTTTATTTCCGATCAAATCTTCACTAAAAATCCGATGGTTTCGAATGATTTAATCAATTTATTCATTAAACATTTGTTACTATGTATGTAAAAAAGATCAGCCTAATTTGCTTCCTGTTAGTAAGTGGAGTAGTATTTGGGCAACAGTCGATGACAAGCAAAACCCATGAGTTGGATGAAGTTGTCGTACAAAATTCAAGATTGCATGATTTTGCAATTGGTTCGAGCGTTCAAGAAATTGATAGCCTGAGTAAAAAATTATTTTCAAATTTTTCGATGGCCGACTTATTGTCAAACTTAAGTTTAGTAAGAGTAAACCAAAACGGCCCCGGAGGTGTTTCAAATCCTGCAGTTCGTGGTGGGTCATCAGCGCAAACAGCTGTTATTTGGAATGGTGTAAACATCCAGAATCCTTCGAGTGGTAGTGTTAATTTGGCAAAATTGCCAACTGTTTTTTTCGATAATATTAATGTGCAATACGGCGGTTTAGGAAGTTTATTTGGTAACGGAGCTTCATCCGGTGCTATCCACTTAGATGGAGCAGGTTTGCTTGCTCTCGATAATCAGTTGGAGCTTCATACTACTTATGGCAGCTTTAATACTTTGAATACTTATGTGGGAGCTAAAATTGGAAATTCTAATTGGGCTAACTCTTTCAAGTATTATTTCAGTAAATCCGATAATGATTTTGAATATAAATTACCTGATGGCAGTAAAGTTGAACAAACAAATGCGGGTCTTAACCAACATTCTTTTTTGAATGAAACGAAATTTAAAACCGGGAATAATTCTGCTTTAAAAGCAACTATCTGGTATCAGAAATACGATAAAGATGTACAAACAACTATCTTGGCAGCTGATCCAAGTCAGGCATTTCAAGAAGATAATAATTTGCGTTTAGCTTTAAATTGGGAAAAAACAACGAGCACGTTTAATCTCAAAGCAAAGAGCGTTTACTTAACTGATAAAATATATTATAACAATGCTGCTTGGTCAATTGAGTCAACCAATAAATCAAAAATGTGGGTGAATGAGCTTGACGGAAAATATATGCTCAATCAAAATCATAGCATTAGCGGTGGTATAAACTTTACTTACGAAGAAGGTGAATCAGAAAATTTTGCTTCATTGACAACAAGAAGAAGAGCCGCTGCATTTGTATCCTATAAAATTCAAAACCTTTTGGATGTTGTAACATTAGTTGGATCATTTAGGCAAGAATTAGTTGATGGCGATTTCAATCCAATTGTACCTTCTTTGGGTGTAAGAGCCGATCTAAACGAGCACTTTGCTTTTAATGGAAATATTTCTCGTGTGTATCGAAATGCAACGTTTAACGATTTATACTGGTACGACCCTGTGTATAATATGATGGGGAATCCTGATTTGAAGCCTGAAGATGGATGGAGCATGGATGCTGGTTTTGAGCAAACATTCGAAAAATCGAATCTTAAATTATCTTTCAAGCAAAATTTCTTTTTAAATAATATTAAAGATTGGATTGTTTGGGTTCCCGATGCCACTTATACGGTCTGGAGTGTCGAAAATAAAAACAAAGGCGAAACCATTGGTGTTGATCTTGCAGCGAAATCTGAAATTAAAAGTGGGGCAACAATATTTAAATTCTCAACTTCTTACACCTGGACCGAATCGAATTTTATTGATGTTGTTGGAGATGTAGAAACTGAAAGCAAAATGTTGTATGTACCCAGGCATCGGTTTATGGTAAATATGGGCGTTCAGCAAAAAAACTGGAGTGTTTTATATACTCATAATTATTTCGACAGTCGTTATACAGGGGCATGGTCTGCTTCTTTAGGAGCTTACTTTGTGGGCAATCTATGTATGCAATATGTTTTTCCTTTTGGGAAACAGCAATTAACTACGGCACTTCATATAAATAATATCTGGAATAGAAATTACCAGGTTGTTTACGATTATGCTATGCCCGGAAGGCATATAAAATTGAGCTTGCTTTATAAGTTAGATTTAGGGGAATAGTATTTCGTATTATATTTTTTAAGGCCAACAACAAACGTGTTGTTGGCCTTTTTATTTGCAATAATTTACATATGTACATAATTAACCTGTTGAAGATTAATAAAAAAGGTATTGATTAGACATGTATTATGTAGTATTTTAGCCTTAGTAATTACAATAAACCTAGTTTTATTTTAACCCCATAAAAATTAAAACTATCATGAAAAGAAAAACAATACAATTGCTCATTTGGGTTTCGCTATTGTTTCTTATACTGATTTCCTGTGATAAGGATTTCAATAAGATAATAATGCCGACCTATTCCCCAATAATGGCAATTCCTCTTATGCAAACATCTCTGAGTGTGGCAGATGTTATTGAACCCGGTGAAAACATAGTGTACGATCAAAATGGATTGATTCACTTTGTATACACTGAAAATTCGCTTACCTCCATTGAGGTTGCCGATTTGGTAAACATACCTGCTCAACAGATTTTTGAGACAAATTATCAAATGATAGGGGCTGTAATAATCGGAGCTACAACCCAAAAAATTCTTGAGGAAGAATTAACCTATGATTTAAATGTAGATGCTGGATATGAAATTAGGCAGCTTGATCTTAAGAATACTCTTTTAAGCTATAATATTACATCCAATATTGATGAAACTATTCGCATTGTCATGGAATTCACGCAAACGATAGATAATGCGACAGGCCAAACTGTAAGAAGAGAAATTGATGTTCTTAATACAGGAGGAACATCCCTTCAAGGAAACATTGATCTTTCAGGCACATCTACAATATTTCAAAGCCCTAATCAATTTCCTGTAAAGTATGAAATATGGCTTGTTGAAGATGGGGATGCTTTTGTGTTGGATGCAAATGACGAGCTGAATATTGAAATAGATATGGGTGCGATTGATTATTCCATGATAAAGGGATTGTTCGGAAAATCCCAATTTAATATTGATGCCGGACAAATTGATTTTGAGGTTGACTTTTTCAGTGATATTGAAGGAGGTTTTAATTTTGACGATCCGGAGTTGACCTTAACTTATAAAAATTCAATTGGTTTGCCTATTGCTGCAAAATTTGATTTAGTTGGTGAAGATAAGGACTTAAACACACAAGCCCTGAATTATGAAAGTTCGCCCGGAAACGACACCATGTATTTTAGTTCGCCAACGGTGGTCGGCGATGTTTTTGAAGGACAAATTTTGCTTAATAATACTAATTCGGATATAGGCCCATTATTGTCGCTTCCCCCGGTTCAGCTTAATTATTCGGGTGTGGCAGCAACCAATACCTTTGGAGCTGCTGTGGAGAATTTTGTTACTGATACCAGCAAAATTATTTTAGGATTTGAGATGGATGTTCCGGTGAGTATTCGCGCAAACAACTTAGATTTTCAGGATACTTTAGAAATTGACATGGATGATAATCTCGGTGATGAAATTCTTTATGCCGATGTTACTGCCATTGTTCAAAACGGATTTCCTTTGGAATTAGATCTTAGCATTCTTCTGGTTAATTCGCAAACAGCAACAATACTTGAGACTATTGATTTTGGAAGTTCTATTGTTTCCGCCGCGGTGGACGGAAATGGTGACGTAACTACCCCAACCACCTCCACACTTAGCATTCGTGTCGATCAGAACACTTTCGATAATTTGCAACTGGCCGATGAGGCTTATATCGTAGCAAATGCAAGTACTTTTAACGATGGACAACAAGCCGTCAAATTATATTCCACTTACGAAATAGCCGTAAGCATAGGCGTTGAAGTTAAGTTTAATCTTGAAACTGAATAGTTATGGTAAGAAAAAAATTAATCATATTTATATTGGTTTTATTGGGGATTAGTTTGAATGCACAAGAAAATTTTATCTTGCACAATTTTAATGTTGTTCCTCAAAATTATATGACCAATCCGGCTATTAAAAGCCCAAGCCGTTTCGTTTTCGGTTTCCCTGTACTTTCATCAATTCATGCAGGTTTTAATAGCAACTCTTTTAGTTTTGATGATCTTTTAATTGAAGATCCTCATTCCGATTCACTTCGTTTGGATTTAGAAGGAGTCATTGGCTCACTTACAAATGATTTAGCTTTCGACTTAAATGTTCAGGAAGAGTTATTCTTTCTGGGATTTAAGTTTCAAAAAGGTTTTATTTCGTTGGGTGTAGGCCATCAAACGGAAGCAAACTTTAGTTTGGATAAAGAATTTCTAGAATTACTTTGGTATGGGAATGCCGATGATCGCTTCTTCAGCAGAACCGTTGATTTTGGAGGAACGGATTTTAGTGTTATTTCCTATTTGCAGTTTCACCTCGGATTTTCTTATGAAATTGATAAAGACTGGATTGTGGGTACACGCATCAAATTTTTGAAAGGTTTAGCTAATGTAGATGTTGAAAAATTTGAAGGCACTATGCTTACTCGTTCGGATGAAAATACTGTATTTGCGATTGAAACAACATCCAATATACTCATTAATACGTCAATGATGGATGATTGGCGTTTTTTCGATGATGATTTTGAGGATGGAGAGGATTTTGAATTCATGGATGTCTTGCGTCAGAAAAATAGTGGGATGGCTTTTGATTTTGGATTCCGTTATACTGGATTTGACAAGATAGAAATTGCTGCAAGCATCATCGATTTTGGTAAAATTAATTGGAAAGAAAACATAGTTAATTATTCGACCGATGAAGTTGAATATAGTTTTACCGGAATTGAGTATGAGGATATAAATGATGATTAGGAAGTACTTGATGATTTGACTTAAGAATTTGAATAGCAATTTACTTATAAAACAAGTTTAGCCACAAAATTTTATGTGAGCGGTTCATATAAATTGGATGAAAAAAGCCAAGCAGATGCTTTGGTTTACGGACGAGCTATTGATGGTGATTTTAAAACGGCTTTGAGTTTTGGGATAAATCGTCAGTTTAATAGAATTTTTGGTTTGCGAACAACCTATTCAATTTATAATAAAAAATATTTTAATGTTGGTTTGGGAATGTCGCTAAATTTGGGTCCTATTCAAACTTATTTCTTAACGGATAATATCATGGCAGCACTTGCTCCTTCGAGTAGTCAAATGTTTAATTTCCGATTTGGTTTCAATGTGAATCTCCGCAACAAGAAGGGATCTAAGGCTGTATTCATTGAGGACGAATATGAAGAAGCAGAGTACTAATCTAAATTTTTTAAGTATAATTTCTTTGTCAAAGGGCGGTGAATTTTACCGCTCTTTGTGTATTTAAAACTACTCATAAAGTCAACTTTTCTGGGAATCTCATGTTTGTCTAAATTGCTTTCTAATTGAGTCCAAATTGTGTAAAGCAAGTTTAAGTTTGTTTTCCCATTTTCAATGAGCAAAACAATTTTTTCGCCCAAATCTTCATCATCTACGGATGTAATAAAAATATTTTGTTCAATAAATGTTGAAATTTTTGCTTCCAATTCTTCCGGCATAATTTTCATTCCTCCGGTATTAATTATGTTGTCTTTTCGTCCGAGAATTTCAAATGCTGTTTCTGAAAAAAGTTTAACAATATCCTTGGTTTTTATTTCCTGATTTGAGATGTGAGCGGCATTTATTATTAAACAATGTTCAGTGTTTTCGCTAAGTCGAATGCCTGGCAGGCACTGATAATATTCATCAGGATTTTTTGTAGTGAGCTTTTTTAAGGCAATATGGGTGGCGGTTTCGGTCATGCCGTAGGTGGCGTAAATTTTATTCGGAAAATAGATGATCTTTTTATGAAGCTTGGGGTCAATTCGTCCGCCGCCAATAATCAAATTCCCAATATTTTTTAGTTTCTTTTCTTCTTCTTTTAGCGAATTTGAAACTTGCAAAGGAATCATGGCTGCAAAATCAATTTGGGTGTCAATACTCTTCAACGGGTTACCATCAGGCTCAACACAAATTAAATTTAAACCATTAACCATAGCCCGAACTACCATCATTTTCCCTGCAATATAATCTGCCGATAGGCAAAGCAGGACATTCATATTTTGTTTTAAATTCAAAAATTTTGCCGTTGCTTTGGCACTATGAATCAATAATTCCTTGGATAATTTTATGATTTTTGGTTTGCCGGTTGAGCCGGATGTTTGAACAGTGACATATCCTTTATCCGATAAAAATTCTTCAATAAATTCATACAAATGCTTTTCCCATGCTTTTGCCCCCGGCTTGTTTATTTGTTCTGCGCAAAGTTTTTTTAGGGATTTACCTTCGTAATAAATCCCGTTAATTTTCAGTGATTGAAATTCTGCTTTGCTCATAATCCCAATGCTTTTAAATTCCAATTACGATTTGATGAATACCTCAGATTTCCTTTCTCAATTTTAAGTGGAGATGGAATATTGTTACTGAAAACTTGGCCTGTTCCTAAACCCTGAGGCATTGGGTTCTTCAACGTATAAGTCCATTGAGCAATGGCATTTAATCCAATATTCGATTCCAGGGCAGAGGTAATCCACCAGCCAATGTTTAGTTCTTTGACAAGATTAATCCATTCTTCACTTTGTGCAAAACCACCCAGTAAGCTTGGTTTTAAAATAATATACTGAGGTTTTATTTTTTCTAAAAGTTGTTTCTTTTTGTCAAGGCCGAAAACACTAATCAATTCTTCATCTAAAGCAATAGGAAGGGGCGTAGTTTCGCACAATGAAGCCATTTTCTCCAATTGATTTGCTTTTATGGGTTGCTCAATGCTGTGCAAATCAAGTTCCGATAAACGTTTTAGTTTTTCTAAAGCATCATTCGGGTGGAAAGCTCCGTTGGCATCCACTCGAATTTCAATCTCGTTGGCAGAATAAATTTTTCGTATTTCCTGAATAATCTCAATTTCGGTCTCAAAATCGATGGCTCCTATTTTTAATTTTATGCAGTTAAATCCCTGTTCAATTTTTTCCTGGATTTGCTTGCGCATAAAATCAGGTTCGCCCATCCATACCAAACCGTTGATGGGAATTGTTTTTTTTGAATCGGTGAAATTGGAAGGAAATAAAATTCTTTTTCCCTTATTCTTTAAATCGAGTAAGGCAGTTTCAATGGCAAAATTTAAAGCAGGGAATTCTGCAATTTTATCTTGGTCGAAGGAATTAATATTTTTTGCAAACTCATGAATTATTTGATCCAGATCAGGACGATCATCAAAGCTTAAACCCTTGATAATGCTGCATTCTCCTAAACCAAACACTTCAGGATTATCTTGCTCAAACACTTTAATAAACCACGAATCTTTTTTGTTTAAAACTCCTCGGGAGGTACCTCCGGGCTGTTTGAAAATCAGTGGATATTTTACGATTTCGGCTTTGAGCATTTTTACAAAATTAATCCCAATCCAAAGGTAATAGAAAACAATAAAGTATGTATGGCTTGCTTTTTAAGAAAAGGATCTAATTCTGCGGGCTCTTTATTTTCCAATATTTTAATCAAGTCTTTGATAAATAAAGGTGCTGTGATTAAAAACAAAAATTGGAACCAGGATTGGAAATTCAATAGGACGTAAATAATAGCCAATGCGATTGATGTCCAAATTAAAAGGGCATGATAAAATTTTGCTTTTTCCCCGCCAAGTTTTACAACCAAAGTTATTTTTCCGCTTTGCCCGTCATTTTCAATGTCGCGCATATTGTTGAGGTTTAGCACGGCCATGCTCATCATTCCAACAGAAAAGGCAGGCAATAAGATTTCCCATCTGAACTGATGAGTATTTAAAAAATAGGTGCCCAATACACCAACCAATCCAAAAAATATTAACACAAACAAATCGCCGTATCCTTTATAGCCGTAAGGATTTTTACCAATGGTATATTTAACCGCCGAAACAATGGCAAGTATTCCTAAAATAAAAAAGATGAAAAAGTTGGTGAGAGGGATTCCTTCGGTGCCAAAATAAATCAATGCCGATCCACTGAGTAACGATAATAAAACAAAAAGATAAACAGCCACTTTCATTTTAAAGGCAGTAATTTTTCCGCTTTGCACTGATCGTTTGGGCCCCACCCGATTTTTATTATCGGCACCGCCTTTGAAATCGCCATAATCGTTGGCAAGGTTCGATAAAATTTGGAGTAAGATGGTGGTTAGTACAGCCAGAGCTGTGATCAACCAGTCGAATTTTAAATCGGCAGCACTTAAAAAACCACCCAAAATAATGCTCGATAAGGCCAGAGGGATTGTTCTTAACCTGAAGGCATGAATCCATGGTTTGAGTTTACTCATAGGATTTGTTATGGAAATTTAGGGTATTTATCAAAATTAGGATCACGTTTTTCTAAAAAGGCATTTTTCCCTTCCTGAGCTTCTTCAGTTAAATAGTAAAGCAGAGTGGCATTTCCGGCAAATTCCTGAATTCCGGCTTGTCCGTCTAACTCGGCATTTAAACCGAGCTTAATCATACGAAGAGCCATTGGACTACGTTTCATCATAGTTTTTGCCCATTCTACGCAAGTGTCTTCCAGTTCAGTCAAAGGAACGACTTTATTTACCAATCCCATTTTCTCAGCTTCATTAGCATCATACTGTTTACACAGGAACCATATTTCTCGTGCTTTTTTTTGTCCAACAATTCGGGCTAAATATGATGAACCAAAACCGGCGTCAAAACTTC
>JAOZQX010000334.1 GCA_029931995.1 Bacteroidales bacterium | reverse complement strand
GTTGGAAAATAGCTTTGGTATATTTTTCAAGTTTTATATAATCAGCTTCGCTTACTAAACCTTGTTTTAAAATTTCTTCTCTCGAAATATCTTCATCATGACCTACGTCAGCTTTTGTTGTTGGCGTGAGGAGAGGTTCTGGAAATTTATCATTTTCTTTCATTCCTTCTGGCATAACAACACCACAAATCTCACGTTTACCAGCTTTGTATTCGCGCCAAGCATGACCAGAAAGATAACCGCGAATAACCATTTCAACTTTAAATGGTTCACAATAATGCCCAACAGTTACCATAGGGTCAGGAGTCGCAATTTTCCAATTTGGAACAATATCTTCAGTAGCATCTAAAAATTTAGCAGCGATTTGGTTCAAAACTTGACCTTTAAATGGAATTCCTTCAGGTAAGACCACATCGAAAGCAGAAATACGGTCACTCACAACCATCACCATCAACTTATCATCGATATTATAAACGTCGCGAACTTTTCCTTTATAAACATGTTTTTGTCCTGGAAATTTGTAATCGGTTTTTACAATTGCGTTTTTCATTTTTTAAATTTGAATTATTTATTGTTTTTATCGTAAGCATTTACAATGTCAGTTACCAAACGGTGACGAATAATATCTTTTTTCCCAAGTTTAATAAAGGCAATTCCGGGAATATTTTTCAAAAGCTCTTGGGCATTTACTAAACCTGAGGATTGATTTTTTGGCAAGTCAATTTGTGTGATATCGCCGGTTACAACAAATTTTGCAGAACGCCCCATTCTTGTAAGAAACATTTTCAGCTGGGCAGAAGTAGCATTTTGAGCTTCATCTAAAATAGCGTAAACATTATCGAGTGTTCGTCCGCGCATAAAAGCTAAAGGTGCAATTTCGATGGTTCCATCTTCAATGTAAGATAATAGCTTTTGGGTAGGAAGCATGTCGCGCAAAGCATCGTAAAGTGGTTGCAAATACGGATCGAGTTTGTCTTTTAAATCGCCGGGTAAAAATCCCAGATTTTCTCCGGCCTCTACCGCAGGACGAGTTAAAACAATACGACGCACTTCTTTGTTTTTCAAGGCTCTAACGGCTAATGCAACGGCAGTATACGTTTTTCCTGTTCCGGCAGGGCCAATAGCAAAAAGCAAATCGTTTTTTTCGCTGCTATCTACCATTTTTTGTTGGTTCTCGCTTCGGGCTTTAATTAACATTCCGTTTCGGCCATGCACCAATACGTCCTGATGTTTGCCGTTTTCGTTTACAAAATTACTACCACCGTTCTCCAAAATTTGTGTAATATCGTTTTCGGTAATTTTTCCGAATTTATCGTACATCAAAAGTATCAGAGAAAATTTTTCTTCAAATTTTTTAATTTCCACATCATCTCCAATTACTTTAATATCATTCCCTCGGGCAATGATTTTTAGTTTGGGAAAGAATTTTTTGATTTGCTCCAAATACAAATCATTAACTCCGAAAATATCCAGTGGATTGTACGTATCTAAATGGATAATCTTTTCGTTCATTAGCAATGGTTACTAAAAATATTGGTTTTTGAAATTTTGAGACTCTTATTTTTGTTATTTTTGAACTACAAAATTAATTAATTTTCTACGGACAAAAGCAATTTTTAAATAATTCGTATGCCGATTATTACGTTAACTACAGATTGGGGACTTAAAGACCATTATAATGCTTCCGTTAAGGGCAAGTTGTATTCTCAATTTCCCGAACTAAAAATTGTAGACATCTCCCATCAAATTACGCCGTTTAGTATTGAACAGGCTGCTTTTGTTTTTAAAAATTGCTATCAAAATTTCCCGAAAGAAACAATTCATATTTTAGGTGTTAGCACCGAAGAGTCTGATAAATCGCCTCATACTGTTATATTTCACAAGGGACAGTTTTTCATTGGTGCAGATAGCGGCATTTTTTCCATGATTTTTGAGGATCAACCTGAAAAAATTATAGAGTTAGGTATTCCGCAAGATTCGGATTCCTTTACCTTTTCAGCGTATAATCGATTTGTTGCTGCAGCCTTACATTTGGCTAATGGAAAACCCATTGAAGAATTGGGCGATTCAAGAGAAAAATTAACATTGAAACTCCCATTTAAACCGGCCATCGATAAAAACACCATCAAAGGCATGGTAATTTATATTGATGCCTACGAGAATTTGGTAACCAATATTACGCAAGATTTATTTAAATCGGTGGGGAAAAGCCGAAAATACCATGTGCTTTTGCGGGGCGAAAAAATTAGTAAGATTTACCAATCTTATAATGATGTTCCTGTAGGAGAAATCGTGGTAATTTTTGGTTCTAATGGCCATTTGGAGGTTGCCATGAATCATGGAACCGCCAGTAGCTTATTAGGAATTAGTTTAAACGACTCTATTATGATTGAGTTTGAGGGGTATAAAACTATTGTGTGCAATGTTGCAAGACAAA
>JAOZQX010000333.1 GCA_029931995.1 Bacteroidales bacterium | reverse complement strand
TCAACTTCTAACATATCAATCATAGCATTACCATTAAACATAGTACGCAAATCGGTATCGGCTGTTTCGGCATAAGACTCAGCTTCCAAAGGATAATTCTCGGCCCATACTTCCTGACGAGGTTCAAATTGGTTAATTTCTACTTTTGGCTTGTAGGCAAATACCGCTTCAGCTCTACGCTCAGTGATTGAAGAAGCTAGTAGCCCTAATACAAATACAAATCCTATGGTAACGATAAATAACAACCAATTTACCCAGGATTTTCTTTTTGCTTGATTTCTTGTTTTCATAGTATATTTTTCAATTATATATTTTCTCATTTGTTTTCTGTAAATGACTTCAGCCAGTTTGGCACTGGGCTACTTAGCACAGGTACTCTTGCATTTGGTACACTCGACAAACTATTAACCCGTCCGTGAGGCACTTCGCGATGGCACTCCCAACATTGACGATCTTGAAAATGGTCATAAAACATGTCGGTTTGAACCAAGAGTTTAGCATCCGTAATTAATTTGGTATGGCAACGAATACAATTATTTTGCACCACTTCTTGCCCGGCTTCTTTTATAAATATTGTTTGAGGTTCCAATCGGGCAGTAAACATTGCAGCATGTCGCATCCCGTCTTTTGCCTTGAAAAAATATTTATTTACAACATTATTATGAGGCACATGACAGTCGTTACAATTTGCATGCTCGCGATGCGAACTATGTTGCCATGTTGAGTACTCCGGAGCCATAATGTGACAATTCACACAGGTTTCGGGCTCATCTGATAAATAAGATACTGCATTCGACATATAAAATGCGTAAGTCATTAGCCCAATAAGAGATCCGCTAATAATAAATGCTGGTAATTGCCATGCCTTAGGAGGTATTAAAAATCGAATTATTCTAAACATAGGCTATAATATTTTGTTTTAATTACGGCATTTGATTACTTGATTTCGTATATCAAAGTTAAATAAATTCAAAATACTGAGGGTAATATTTTTATAATATATATCAGTAAATTCTAATTTAAAATTATTCCAGATTAATATGCTATTTTCTGCGAATAAACAATTTTATCCAAACAATGAGGCCTGTGAGTAGAATAGTTAAAACGAATAAGCCAAATAAGGGTATGAGAAAAATGTAAAAATCTCCAAATAAAAATTTAAAGAAACGTGCGGTATGAATTTCCAAAGCAAAATTCCATAAAGACATGGGACTATCTTTTATGATTTGCTCAGGCATGGCTGTAATTTTATTCTGATGCAAAATTGGGGAAATGCCAAAATTATAATCTACATGAAATTCGCTCCCCAATTCATCTACTAAATAACCGGCAGACATAAATTTTCCTAATGGAGGTCCGGCCCTATCTATATAAAAATTAGTGGTCTTATTGATGTAGTCTTCAACATAATTATAATCGGGCATCCAACGATAAAGACCATAAAACGAACCCACTAAATATTCGCCCTTCCCCTTCTTTTCCAATACATTAATTCCCATTACTGAGATGGGCGGTTGAATGAAGGATCTTTTTAATTCGGTTTGAAAATCATCCTCTGAGAAATAAATACCCTCAACGGTGCCAATTAAAAAACGATCCAGTTCTTCATCATACAAGATATCCCTGAAGCGATCGAACCATGGGTTTGGATCAGCAAGGGTTGTAAACGGAATCTTATCAACCCGAGAATTGGCAATGGCTATCAATAGTGGTGGACGCAAGAACATCCCTGTAAATACTGTCAAAATTAAGATCGGCACCAAATAAATCCCTAATTTATTATGCCATTTAATGAAAAATTTATTAACCTTTTTTATTCGTGAATTATCTCGATTCCTCTTTCTTCTGCGCTTAATAATTCCCGGAACAAAATAATAAATCAATCCTGTAATAATAAAGAAAACAAACAAAGCAGCAACAAAGTCAACAATCAATTTCCCGATCTGCCCATAAATCTCTCCCGAATGAATCACCCAAAGGGTTTTAAACAAAGTAATTTTGTTGTCATATCCTTCGTGAGCAGGAACAGAAAGCAAAGAAAAATTAAGCTCATCAACATCATTTGAGGAGAACAAAAATGAACGACTCATCACATATATTTCATTCTCTTTTTGAGTCAAACCAACAATTCGTTCTTCATCATCGGGCAAGTGAATTTTCTCCCATTTATCATGAAACAAATTAAACTTATACAAGCCAAATAAAGTTCCCGCCAGGATATTTCCTGATTTAGTTTTAAAAACTTTATATATTTTCCGATGATCGATCCCATCCGGAAAGCCATTGTTGAAATCATAAAAAACAGAAAAACCGTTATTGGTGAGCCAAATACCGATGTTCCCAAAAATTAAAACACTATCAGCCCCAATCTTACACGATCCTTTAAGAGAAGCATTGTTCCAATTTTTATACTGATATTCCTGCGCAAGGTGTTTCCT
>JAOZQX010000332.1 GCA_029931995.1 Bacteroidales bacterium | reverse complement strand
CACATGGCTGTTTAAGATTGCGTCTAACAATTGCATCGATTTTATTCGCCGTAAGAAAAAAAGAACTTTTTCGATGAATGAGTCTTATGGTGAAGAAGATGGTCATGAGCTGGCAAATATTATCCCATCTCAGACACCTGATCCCGAAGAAAAGATCATCAAAAAACAAAAGATAAAAATGATGCGGGCAGTGGTTGATAAGCTAAAACCCCATTATAAAAACTTGATTGAAATGCGATATTTCAGGGAGCTTTCCTATGAGGAAATATCTAAAGAATTAGACTTGCCATTAGGTACAATTAAGGCACAACTTTTCCGAGCTCGCGTGTTTCTTTCCAATGTGCTAAAGGGCACGAATGAGAAATATTAGACCCTCTATTTATTAAATCAATAAATCTTTATTTTTAGATATAGAAAATATTTAAGTTTAGCAATGGAGATTGAATTCAATATCGTAATTTTGTGCTGATACTAAAATGAAAAATACAATGACTGTGAATGATTTTCAAAAATTGATTAAACAAGGTATTCCAGACGTTCTTCCAGAACCACAAGAGTATGATCCTAATGTTAATCATGCTCCGATTCGTAAAGATATTTTGAGTGCTGATGAAAAGAAGCTGGCTTTACGTAATGCCCTTCGTTATTTTGATCCAAAGCATCATGCAACTTTAGCTCCTGAGTTTGCTGAGGAGTTAAAAAAATACGGTCGGATTTATATGTGCCGTTTTCGTCCTCAATATAAAATGTATGCCCGCGATATTGCTGAATATCCTCACAAATCGATTCAGGCTGCAGGCATTATGGTCATGCTTCAGAATAATTTGGATTATGCTGTTGCTCAACACCCACACGAACTAATTACTTACGGTGGTAATGGTGCAGTTTTTCAAAACTGGGCACAATACCTGCTTACGATGAAATATTTGTCGGAGATGACTGATGAGCAAACATTGGTTATGTATTCAGGTCATCCGATGGGATTGTACCCTTCGCATAAGGATGCACCTCGTGTTGTTGTAACAAACGGTATGGTTATTCCAAATTATTCTGCTCAGGATGATTGGGAAAAATTTAACGCATTGGGTGTTTCACAATACGGACAAATGACAGCCGGTTCTTTCATGTATATTGGGCCACAGGGGATTGTTCACGGAACTACAATCACTGTTTTAAATGCCGGACGAAAAATTGAAAAAAATAATGAAGGCCTTGCCGGAAAAGTATTTGTTACCTCCGGATTAGGAGGGATGTCGGGTGCTCAACCAAAAGCAGCGGTTATTGCCGGAGCAATTGGAGTAATTGCAGAGATCAATCCTAAAGCTGTCCATACCCGTCACTCGCAAGGCTGGGTTGATGAGGTATTCACCGATTTAAGTTTGATGACTAAAAGAATTCTCTTGGCGAAAGAAAATAAAGAAGCTGTTTCGTTGGCTTATCAGGGAAATATTGTTGATCTGTGGGAACGTTTTGTTGAAGATGATATTGAAATAGAACTGGGTTCTGATCAAACTTCTTTGCATAATCCATGGGCGGGAGGTTATTATCCAGTGGATATAAGTTTGGAAGAATCTAATGATATGATGGCTAATGAACCCGAGAAGTTTAAAGGAAAAGTTCAGGAAACGTTACGTCGTCATGTTGCTGCTATTAATAAATTAACTGCTAAAGGAATGTATTTCTTTGATTATGGAAATGCTTTCTTGCTTGAATCAAGCAGAGCCGGAGCAGATATTTTAAAAGAAAACGGTGATTTTCTATATCCGTCTTATGTTCAAGATATCATGGGACCAATGTGTTTTGATTATGGTTTTGGTCCTTTCCGTTGGGTTTGTTCATCTGCGAAAGCTGAAGATTTAGACACAACTGACCAAATTGCAATAGATGTGTTGGAGGAAATTGCTGCTACTGCGCCAAAAGAGATAACCCAACAAATGCAGGATAATATTCGTTGGATTCGTGAGGCCAAAGAAAATAAATTAGTGGTGGGTTCTCAAGCCCGTATTTTATATGCCGATTGTGAAGGTCGGACAAAGATTGCTGCTGCTTTTAATAAAGCAATTAAAGAAGGTAAAATTTCTGCACCTATTATTTTAGGTCGCGATCATCATGATGTTTCAGGTACGGATTCTCCTTTCCGTGAAACCTCAAATATTTATGACGGTTCCCGTTTTACGGCAGATATGGCTATTCAAAATGTGATTGGTGATTCTTTCCGTGGAGCAACCTGGGTAAGTATCCATAATGGTGGTGGCGTTGGCTGGGGCGAAGTAATTAACGGTGGTTTTGGAATGATGCTGGATGGTTCAGAGGATGCTGATCGTCGCTTACGCATGATGTTGCATTGGGATGTGAACAATGGAATTTCCCGTCGTAGCTGGGCTCGCAACGAGGGTGCTGTTTTTGCTATTAAACGTGCCATGGAGGTCGAACCAAACCTAAAA
>JAOZQX010000331.1 GCA_029931995.1 Bacteroidales bacterium | reverse complement strand
GGATTTCATTGGGGAATGGCTATTAATCTTAATGCTTGTATTGGATGTAGTAATTGCGTAATTTCTTGTCAGGCTGAGAATAATGTAGCTGTAATTGGAAAAGAGCAAGTAAAAAACCGTCGAATTATGCACTGGATGAGGATAGATCGCTATTATTCCGAAGATCAGGAAAATCCGGAATTGATGCATCAACCGTTAATGTGCCAGCATTGCGACAATGCACCTTGCGAAAATGTTTGTCCGGTAGCGGCAACCCCACACTCCAGCGAAGGACTCAACCAAATGGCTTATAATCGTTGCATCGGAACGCGTTATTGTATGAATAATTGTCCGTACCGCGTGCGTCGCTTTAACTGGTTTGAGTACGCTAACAATAAAGATTTCGATTATAATAAGAGTATGAGCAATGATGTGGGTAAATTGGTATTGAACCCCGATGTAGTTGTTCGCTCCAGAGGTGTAGTTGAGAAATGTTCGCTTTGTGTGCAACGGATACAAGAGAAAAAATTATTGGCTAAAACCGAAAATCGCCAATTGGAAGATGGGGAAATAAAAACAGCTTGTCAGCAAAGCTGTCCGGCCGATGCTATTATTTTCGGGAATCTATTAGATCCAAACAGTGAGATTTCTAAGATTCAGAAGAATCCACGAATGTATCATTTACTTGAGCAAGTTCACACATTGCCATCAACAAGTTATTTAACAAAGATCAGAAACAAAAAAAGCTAATCTAAATACTAGATATGTATATACAATCAGTCAGAGGAATCCTCGTAGAGGGAAATAAAACCTACGGTCAAATCACCAAGGACGTCACAAGGCCGCTTTATGCTAAGACTCCGCTTTGGTGGTATATAGCTGCAACCATTGCTTTTTCGGCTATGATTTTTGGCGGCTGGGCTATTTACACAACGGTTTCAGTCGGAATTGGAACCTGGGGTGTTAATAATAATGTTGCCTGGGGTTGGGGAATTATCAATTTTGTTTGGTGGGTAGGTATCGGTCATGCCGGAACTGCATTCTCCATTTTCCTACTTATCATGCGCCAGCGATGGAGAACCTCCATTAACCGTGCTGCTGAGGCAATGACTGTTGTTGCTGTGATTTGTGCCGGAATGTTTCCCATGCTTCATATGGGTCGTATTTGGAATGCCTTTTTCATTCTTCCTTACTGGAATACCCGCGGTCCGCTTTGGGATAATTTCAACTCTCCCCTATTTTGGGATGTAGTTGCGATTTCCACCTATTTAATGGCCTCTGCTGTTTTCTGGTATATCGGAATGATTCCTGATTTTGCGACCATTCGTGATAATACCACTTCAAAAATTAAAAAGAGAGCCTATGCTTTCTTTAGTTTTGGATGGGTAGGTTCTGCCAAAGGTTGGTTACGTTTCGAAACTGCTTCCTTATTACTAGGTGGTTTAGCTGCTCCTTTGGTTGTCGCTGTTCATTCCATTGTTTCTATGGACTTTGCCACTTCCGTGATGCCGGGATGGCATACTACCATTTTCCCACCATACTTTGTAGTTGGGGCGATTTTTTCCGGTTTCGGAATGGTACTTACGCTGATGATCATCGTTCGGAAAGTATTTAAATATCAAGAATATGTAACCAAAGGTCACCTTGATGCTATTGCTCGAATCTTAACTTTTATCAGTTTGATTATGGCTACGGCTTATTCTACCGAACTCTTTATCGCCTGGTATAGTGGTGGAGAATACGAGATGTTCACCTTTATGAAAAACCGTGTAACCGGTGAATACACCATTGCATTCTGGACCATGGTTACTTGCAATGCTTTTATACCACAACTATTTTGGTTCAAGAAAATTCGAAAAAATATCACCATTGTATTTATCATGTCCATCTTTATCAATATTGGGATGTGGTTCGAACGTTATGTAATCGTAGTAACTTCTTTATCAAAAGATTTCTTGCCATCAAGCTGGGCAACGTACAGCCCAACCATAGTTGAGATCGGCATATTTGTAGGCACTTTAGGGATTTTTCTTTTAGGAATATTATTATTCTTCCGTTACATCCCAATGATTGCCATTAGTGAAGTTAAAGGAATTTTGAAAAAAACCTCTAAATAAATGAGCATGACCAAAACAAATATCATCGGAGTGTATGATGACGAAGATTTGATTGTTGAAGCCATTCATCACATACAAAAAAAGGGCATCAAAATTAAGGATGTATTTACTCCAATTCCGATACACGGTGTTTTTGAAGCCCTCAAACTGAAAACACGTTTACCTATGGCTACTTTTTTATACGGCGTTTTTGGAACTGGAATAACCTTTGCTTTTTTGTATTGGACATCGGTGGTTAGTTATCCGCTAAAGTTTGGAGGAAAGCCACTAAACTCATTATCATTCATAATAATCATGTTTATAGGCAGTATTTTTATTGCCACTTTCTTAACATTTATGACATTTTTTATCCGC
>JAOZQX010000330.1 GCA_029931995.1 Bacteroidales bacterium | reverse complement strand
CAAAAGCAGTGGAATGATCGTACTTTTGGGCACGAAAATGGAGTAAATGCTGTACGAGAAGCAGCTGATAGTGCTGCTGAATTGGGAGTGAAATATCTAACTCTTTATGCTTTCTCAACAGAAAACTGGAATCGACCCAAAAATGAAATTGATGCTCTTATGCATTTATTGGTTGATTCTATTGATAAGGAAACACCGACTTTAAATAAAAATAAAATTCGGCTTAATGCCATTGGAAATATTGAGAGTTTGCCTGAAGAAAGCCAAAATCAGTTGCTTAAAACTATTAATATTACGTCGGGTAACGATCGAATGACACTGAATCTTGCGCTTAGTTATAGTTCCAGATGGGAATTGACTGAGGCTATGAAAGTAATATCTGAAAAAGTTAAAAATGGAAGCTTAAACCCTGATCAAATAAATCAGGAATTAATTGCTAAACATTTAACTACAGCCGATACGCCTGATCCAGAATTATTGATTCGTACAGGTGGTGAATTTCGTATCAGTAATTTTTTGTTATGGCAAATTGCTTATGCCGAACTTTATTTTACGGATAAACTTTGGCCTGATTTTACAAGAGAAGATTTATATTTGGCGATTTTAGATTATCAGGGCAGGGAGCGTAGATTTGGAAAAACCAGTGAACAATTATTAAACTTATAGGAACGGATGTTAAAGAAGAATACTAATAGAAAGTTTTTAAGAATGACAGTTACCAAGAGTGTTCTATGTGTATTTGTATTCTTATATATCGCAACTAATATATCAATTGCACAAAATGCATCTTCGTTTAAGGTAGATTATTCTAAACCGAAGGAGTATGAAATTGCTGATATTACAATTAGTGGGATAAAATATTTGGATATCAATACAATTATTATGATTTCGGGATTAAATATTGGAGATAAAATTCAAATCCCAAGCGATAAAGTATCAGATGCAATCCGTAAATTATGGAATCAGGGTTTAGCCGAAAATGTTAGAATCGAAATTGCAAAAATTGAGGGTGACAAAGTTTTTTTAAATGTTGAAATGACAGAGCGTCCTCGTTTAAGAAGAATTATTTACTCTGGTATTCGTAATGGAGAGATTAATACTTTGAATACAGAGATTGGTGTTAGTACGGGAGAAATTGTAACAAGCTATTTGCAAAGTAGAGCAAAATACAGAATTAAGAAACATTATGTTGATAAAGGTTTTTTGAATTGTGAAGTTAACATAAGGCAAGTTGCTGATACAGCGCAGGAAAATTCGGTTTTCCTACATATTGATGTCGCTAAAAATAATAAAGTAAAAATTTATAAAATTAATATTGTTGATAATCAGGAAGTTTCTGATTACAAAGTAAGATCTTTCATGAAGGAAACAAAAGAGAAGGGTGTCTTTACGCCTCTCAAAGGATTGGATGATCTTATTTTGGATGTGTTCTCAAGCACGCTAAGACTTAACTTTTCTGGTTTAATTGATTCAACAACAAATTATGCTCGAGAAAACTTTAAACTAAGACTCTTTAAAGGCTCAAAACTTATACGCGATAATTATGAGGATGATCAAGCTGCTATTATCGAAAAGTATAACTCGTTAGGATTTCGAGATGCAAAAATCATTAATGATTCCGTATATGCTTCAAGAGATGGGCATATTAATATTGATTTAACCATTGAGGAAGGTTCCAAATATTATTTTAGGAATATTACTTGGGTTGGAAATACAAAATATAATTCGGAATTACTCTCAAGTATTTTGAAAATAGAAAAAGGGGACATTTATAATAAAGAGCGTTTAGAAACAAGTTTAAATTTCAACCCTAACGATATAGATATCAGCTCACTATACTTGGATGATGGCTATTTATTCTTCTCTGCAAATCCTGCGTCTTTCAGCGACGCGCAAAGCGCATCCACGACTTCCTGATTCGTGGGGTTGAGGTGCGGGGTTGGGACATACCCGACCACATCGTTCGGCTTCAATAACGACATCCACGCGTCTTTGGGCGTCTTCTGGCCGGTGAGTGTTTGGAGGGTTTCGTCGAGCATCTTCTTAACCACGCCGACATCGATATCCCCCGCCTCATTCTTCGCTTTTGCGTCCCGCACCACGGCTACGCGGCTCTTTTGAGACGATTCCGCAGTCCACGCATCGCCACTCGAGCCGATCACCGACACGCCCAGCGCGGCCCCCATGGTTCCCCGGACAAAATCCCGCCGGGTGAAAACCCTGTCTTCTTTAGCCATGATCTTTCTCCAGTCGCTTGAGCTCTTCGCCGGCCGCACGGACCGCCGCGCGCGCTACGGCTTCCTCTGGACATTCAAAGACGAGGGCGGCACAGCGGCCAAACCGCGAAATGCCGACCCAGCCGTCCTCGATTTTTGTTGTTTGGATGACCCCGTCCCCAGGTGTCTTCTCAGTCCCGGCTGCCTCGGGCAGGTATGCGGCTCGGAAACTTGCGAGCCCTTCCGCCGTCTT
>JAOZQX010000329.1 GCA_029931995.1 Bacteroidales bacterium | reverse complement strand
TATTTGTTCGTTCTCTGGAATGAAATAATCCAAACCTAAGCCATCATTTTTAACGCCTAAATATTTTACAGTTTCCAAATAACGGTCAACGATATGAATTTTGGGTAAATGATTTGCTTTAAACTTCACCAATAACCATTTTTTAAAATTCAATTTTCGAAAACCGATCGCTTTTCTACATAATCGAAGCTTTAGTAAAAATGCTCTAAGGTTTTTATGAAGGTCAATGATGAGATCAAATTTTTCTTTTCTTAAATCCAAAACGACCTCATCCAAATGATTATTGATATAGTGTAATTTATCAATGTATGGATTATGCTTTAAAATGGGTACAAAAGATTTTTTTGTCAGATAATGCAACTCAACATCCGGATGTTGTTGTTTCAAACACCTAATAACCGGAGTGGTTAAAACAATGTCGCCAATGGAACTAAATCGTATGATAAGAATCTTCTTCAAGCCATGCACGTTTATGCAAATATAAGTAAATGACCTAAACCAAATAAACCCTTCTATTTTACATTTTAAGAAATTTCCATTTTAAACCGTTCAATTTATTATAATTTTGCAGCATGATTTTGACAGACACACATACCCATTTATATCTTGAACATTTTGACAATGACCGTCATGAGGTCGTTCAGAATGCTATTGACAAAGGCATACATTATATGCTTATCCCCAATATTGACAGCAAGTCGGTAGATGGAATGCTTTCATTATGCGATGAGTTTCCCGAAAATTGTTTCCCAATGATGGGGTTACACCCCACAGATGTAAAAACTAATTGCCAGAAAGAACTTAAAATTGTTGAACAATGGTTAGAGAAAAGAAAATTTGTAGCCATTGGCGAAATTGGGATTGATCTTTATTGGGACAAAACATTTGTAAAAGAACAAAACATTAGTTTTCGTCATCAAATTGCATTGGCAAAAAAACACAAGCTGCCCATTATTATTCATTCGCGCGAATCGATGAAAGAAATATTTGATATTTTAGATGACGTCCACACATCTGATTTAAAAGGAGTTCTTCATTGTTTTAGCGGAACAGAAAAAGATGCGCATAAAGCAATTGAAATGGGATATTACTTGGGCATTGGAGGAGTGGTCACTTTTAAAAACTCAAATCTTAAAAATATTCTTAGGGAAATTGACTTAAAACACATCTTATTAGAGACTGATGCTCCATTTTTAACTCCAACTCCTTTCAGAGGAAAACGAAATGAGAGTGCATATATATATTATATTGCGGAAAAAATTGCAGAAATAAAAGGTATCAGCATTGATGAAGTTGCTGAAATCACGACTCAAAATGCTAAAAATCTTTTTAAATTTTAACACATGAACAATACACCATCCATATTAGTAATATATACCGGTGGCACTATTGGTATGATCCAGAATTCGAAAACTGGCGCATTAAAACCCTTTAACTTCGATAATATTTATGAGCATATTCCGGTTTTAAAGAACCTACATTATAAAATAAATTTTTACACTTTCGATTCGTTGATTGACTCCTCAAATATGCACCCTGAGTTTTGGATTCGTTTGGCAGAAATTATCGAAAATAATTATGAAAGTTATGATGGTTTTGTGGTTTTACATGGTTCCGATACGATGGCTTATACAGCATCTGCTCTAAGTTTTATGCTCGAAAATTTGAACAAGCCCGTTATTTTAACTGGCTCGCAATTACCTTTGGGAGTTATTCGTACCGATGGAAGAGAAAATTTTATCAATTCGATTGAAATTGCTGCAGCTTCAAAAGACAGCACAGCTCTCATTCCCGAAGTTGCAATTTATTTTGAGAACCGCTTATTTCGGGGTAATCGAACAAGCAAATTAAATGCAGAAAATTTTAATGCTTTTTTCTCGGGTAATTTTCCAGCACTTGCCGAAGTTGGGGTACACGTAAAATACAATTATAATTATATCCGAAAACCAAATTTCAAAAAACTTATCGTTCATAAAAAACTGGATTATAATGTAGCAATCTTGAAATTATTCCCGGGAATTTCGGAAAACACAGTTCAGGCTGTTTTAAACACCAAAGGATTAAAAGCCATTATTCTTGAAACCTTTGGTTCGGGCAATGCACCCACTAATAAATGGTTCATCAAGCAACTCGAACAGGCAATAAAAAAAGGTATTACAATAATTAATGTAACCCAATGCAAAAAAGGAACGGTAGAAATTGGGAAATATGAAACCAGTGTTGATTTAGGTAGGATTGGGGTGATTGGCGGATACGACATCACAACGGAGTCGGCCATTACAAAACTAATGTATTTATTGGGAGATGGTTATGACAACCTAACAATTATCAAATTACTACAAACCTCATTACGGGGAGAAATTACAATTTAATGGTACACTATCAATATTTTTTTAATTTTGCGAACCTGTTATAAATTAATCTGGAGAGGTGGCCGAGTGGTCGAAGGCGCACGCTTGGAAAGCGTGTGTAC
>JAOZQX010000328.1 GCA_029931995.1 Bacteroidales bacterium | reverse complement strand
TTTTTCCATGCTTACGGACCGATCAATGATAATTTTGTTTTTTAAATTTTAGAACGATGAAAAAATTACGTAAAAAAGTATATATAGCTGCCGGATTTAATACCGTTTCTATGGGAACTGGGCGGAGCGAATTCCATCCAAAAAAAGAACGTCCCGGATTAGAACATTATATTGAAACTGCCGGAAAAGGAACTATTGCCCAGATTAATGATGCGGCAAATATTGATGAGGGTGTAATTGGTAATTTTATGGCTGCTCGCTTTAATAAGCAGGCAAACCTACCGGGATTTATTCCTTATATCGATGAGAAGTTACAATATAAACCAGCTATAAGTGTTGAGGGTGCTTGTGGTTCAGGTGGGCTTGCTTTAGTTACAGGACTTAAATCTGTTTTGGCCGACACGGCTGACTCTGTTCTTGTTTTAGGTGTAGAGGTTCAAAATACAATGAAAGCTCTTTATGGTGCCGATGTTTTGGCTGGTGCCGGATGGTACAAAAAACGTAAAGAAGGTCATGCCTTTTTCTTTCCTGGACAGTTTAGTAACCGTGCCGGAGCTTATTATGAAAAGTATGGAAAAGAATATGCCCGTGAAGGGATGAAACGCTGGTTTGTAAATGCCATGGAAAATGCTCGCCTCTGTGAAACTGCTCAGGAATACGAGAATAAAGCTGCCGATTTATACAAATTGTATGATAAATTTAAATGTAATGGCGAAACATTTGTTGATAATCTAACTGTTTTAGATTGTTCAAAAGTATCCGATGGAGCTTCCTCCATAATCATGGCTTCGGAAGAAGGCATAGAAAAACTCGGTATTGATAAAAAAGATGCGATTGAAATCGTTGGTTGGTCGCAAGTGATTCGGAATATTACAAATGAACCACCTGATTATACCGAAGTAACAGCCATTAAAAAAGCAGCCCAACAAGCTTTAGAATCAGCAGGAATTACTAAAGATGATTTGGCAACTGTTGAAACACACGACTGTTTTTCTATTGCTGGAATCCTTGGTGTTGAAGCCTTAGGATTGGCTGAACCTGGAAAAGGAGCTCAGTTTGTAGCTGATGGTCATACCGCTCGTGATGGGAAAATTCCGATAAATACAACGGGTGGTTTAATCGGTTGGGGTCACCCTACTGGAGCTACTGGAGTTCACCAAGCAGTAACTATTTGGGAACAATTAACCGGAAAAGCAGGATCTGCTCAAATCGAAATTAATCCTGAGCGCCCTTACGGAATGACCATTAATATGGGTGGCGATGATGTAACGGTGGTTGCAATGATTTATAAAAAAGCGGAATAAACAAATTAGTTAATTTGAAAATGTGCTAATGATAAACCCTCCGAAGGTTTTAAACCTTCGGAGGGTTTATTTTTTACCTGTTTAATCTTGTGATTTTTGTTCGTTTTTTTGTAACTTAGAAATTCCAAAAAGAATCTTTAAAAAACTTTAGATATGAAAAAATTTGCTATTGTATTAGCCGGCTGTGGCGTTTTTGATGGAGCCGAGATTCATGAGGCCACACTTACAATGTTAGCGATTAAAGAACAGGGGGCAGAATACGAAGTATTTGCTCCGGATATTCCTCAACATCATGTCATTAATCACATTACTGGTAAAGAAATGAAAGAAACCAGAAATGTGTTGATTGAGTCAGCTCGAATAGCTCGAGGGGATATTAAGGATTTAAAAGAATTTTATGCAAGTGATTTTGATGCTTTGATTTTTCCGGGTGGATTTGGAGCTGCTAAAAATTTATCCACAGTAGCTTTTAAAGGTTCGGATGCTGAAGTAAATGCTGAGGTTGAGAAAGCTGTTAAGTCTATGCTTAAGGCAAAAAAACCAATTGGAGCTTTATGTATTTCTCCGGCTTTCATTGCTAAAATTATCGGGGATGTAAAAGTTACTATTGGACAGGATGAGGGAACCGCTCAAGCCATTGAAGCCATGGGGGGAACACATATTGATACTGAACATGGCGATGTAGTGGTTGACGATGAAAACTTAGTTTTCACATCTCCTTGTTATATGCTTGAAGCTGATATTTCACAAATTTGGGATGGAGCCTATAACACTGTTGAGGCCATGCTTAAGTTTATGGAGTAAATATACGGAGACTGAGATGATCCCTGAGCGAAGTCGAGGGGGGTCGAAGTCGACATTTCGGCTACGCTCAATGTCCATCAATTTTTATTTATGAATAATATAACAGAACTCTTCAATATTAAATATCCCATCATTCAGGGTGGAATGATCTGGTGTAGTGGTTGGGAATTAGCATCAGCAGTGAGTAATGCCGGTGGACTGGGTTTGATTGGGTCAGGTTCAATGTATCCGGATGTTTTACGTGAACACATTCAAAAGTGTAAGAAAGCTACAGATAAACCTTTTGGTGTAAATGTACCTTTACTTTATCCCCAAACGGATGATCATATTAATATTATTTTGGAGGAAGGAGTGAAGATTGTTTTT
>JAOZQX010000035.1 GCA_029931995.1 Bacteroidales bacterium | reverse complement strand
GTTACAAATGAATATTCGTTTAAAACCATTCGTCAGAATATTATCAATGGTATGTCGAGATGGGATTTCTTATTGTCTAAAATATCGATGGCAGCCGTTATCAGCTTGGCCTCCACAATATTTATACTCATCAGCGGACTAATATTGGGATTTATTAATACGGATGAACTGGCCTTTACAGATATTGTTAACAAAATGCAATTCCTACTTGCCTATGCGCTGGAAATTTTTGCCTTTATGATTTTTGCTATGTTCATTAGCATATTGGTGAAAAAATCGGGTTTCTCCATCTTTGTGTTAATGGTTTATTTTTACATTTTAGAGCGTTGGGCTTATTATAAACTTCCTGATAATATTGGTGAGTTTCTACCCTTAAGAGCTGTTGCCAAAATAATTCCATTTCCAAAGATTGATGCTGCTGTTATAAAAGTGTTTGATATTGACAAATATTTCAGCGAAATCATTCACTGGCAACACATAGTCGTAACTATTGCTTATACATCCTTGTTTATTTTTCTAATGCATTTTATATTAAGAAAAAGAGATTTATAAGCCTGGCTGAAAATTGAACATTTTATTACACCAAGCTTAACAGAGCAACTTCTGTTTATTTGCTTAAACTCCCATCACAACACATCAAAAAAGTAGTATTTTTTTTATTTATCAAAAACCTGTATATTTGATATTAGGATATTTTTAGAATTAAAAAAAAATTCAAAGTAGACGAGCAGGAAACTTTTGAAAAATTCAGGATATCATTATCTAAACGCCTTTTCGATATATTTTTGCCAGCCTTGCATTAGTTGTACTATCACCAATTTTACTACTCTCAATTATTTTTATAAAAATTGAATCTCGTGGTTCGGTTTTCTTTATTTCAAAAAGAGTAGGTACCGGCTATGACATTTTTGCTTTTTACAAACTCCGTTCGATGTATGTTGGTTCCGAACAAAAAAGAAATGAACTTTCAGAGCTGAATCAATATCTTGTTAACAGAACAAAAGACAAACGAACCAACGCCACATTAGACAAATGCCCCGAATGCAAAAGGTTAGAAAAAAACTGCTCTCCTATCCTCCACATTGACGGTACTGAAATATGTGAAAATTTTTATTTGCAGAAAAAAAGGATTCTTGAAAACACACCCACTTTTTTCAAGATTGTTAACGACCCCAGGGTTACAAGAGTAGGACGTTTTATTAGAGCTTTCAATATTGATGAGATACCTCAGTTTTTTAATGTTATTAAAGGCGATATGTCGATAGTGGGCAACCGACCATTACCTCTTTACGAAGCCGAAAAACTTACAAGCGACCAATGGGCACTGCGATTTTTAGCTCCTGCCGGAATTACAGGCTTATGGCAAGTTTCGCAACGCCGAGCTGATAAATACACTGAGGAAGAACGCAAAATGATGGATAACCGTTATGCAATTAATGCCTCTTTTTGGAACGATATAAAATTCATTATTTTCACCATTCCTGCCATCTTCCGAAAAAAAGAAGCAAGCTAAATCTTCTCTTTCACGCCAGTTAATGCAGCCAATCTTTTTAATAAGGGCGGGTGTGAGTAATGAAAAAACACATAGACCGGATGAGGTCTGAGGTTACTCAAATTATTTACAGATAACTTTTTTAGGGCGAGCATTAAAGCTTCGGGTTTAAAATTCTCACTGGCAAATCTATCGGCTGCATATTCGTTTACCCTCGAAACGACATTGGTAATTAAATCTAAAACAAGAGAGATTGGTGTATACAAAATGCCAAAAGCCAAAACACCAATATGAAAGCTTGCTTGCGAAGCTCCAAGAGCTTGCGATAAAGCCGGACTCCCGATGAAGTATGACAAAACAAATAACATCAAACCGGTTTGAGCCAACGAAATAAATAAGCCAGCCAAAGTATGTTTTTTCTTATAGTGTCCAATTTCATGCGCCAACACAGCAACAAGCTCATCCACACCATGATCTTTAATAAGAGTATCATACAGCACTATTCTTTTCTTGGGGCCTAAACCTGAAAAATATGCGTTTGCCTTTGATGATCTTTTTGAACCATCAATAACAAAAATATTTTGCAATTTAAAACCGGCCTTCAAAGAAAATTTTTCAATTGCCGTTCTTAACTCTCCATCCGCTAAGGGTGTTTGTTTGTTAAATAAAGGAACTATTAAACTGGAATAAAACATGGTCATAAAAATCATAAAAACAGACAAGATCATCCATACAATTATCCAAAACAATGAACCCGAAATAGTATAAATCCATACGATTAAACTAAGTAAGCCACCACCAATAACAACAGCAAGCAACCATGATTTTAATTTATCCAACATAAATATTTTAGAGGTGGTTTTATTAAAACCATATTTTTCTTCAATAACAAACGTATCATATATAGAAAACGGCGTTGACAAAACATCCATAACAAAGCCTATGACAGCAAAGAAAACAATGGCCATTAACACAGAGTTCGAAGTATACTCTCGAACCCAATTATCGAGCAATGCAAAGCCGTCGAAATACAAAACACATAGTAAAACGACCAGTGAAAAAACTGAAGAAATAACAGCTATTTTTTGCTTAGATTTCTGATAGCTTTGAGATTTTCGATATTTCTCTTCATCGTAAATTCCCAATAACTCTTCGGGTAATTTATCGCTCCAATAGGTCGAATTTAAATACTCCAAAAAACGTTCAAGCACAAACTCTCCAATCAAAAAAATTATAATAAGCTGAAATAAAAATTGAGACTCCATAATTGCTAATTTATTTTACAAACAAAAACAGGGCTCAAAAAGCCCTGTGAAAATTTTACAAGAACTATAATTACATGCTCATTCCGCCACAAACACTAATCACCTGTCCGCTAACATAGTCAGATAAATCGGAAGCCAGATATACGGCAGTTTTCGCAACATCTTCGGGAAAGCCTGAGCGCCTTAAAGGAATTGTTTTCACCCATTCTTTCTTCACATCTTCAGGAAGCTTTGCAGTCATCTCAGTTTCGATAAAGCCAGGTGCAATTGCATTACATCTAACACTTCTACTTCCTAACTCTTGGGCTATAGATTTTGTGAACCCAATTAATCCGGCTTTTGAAGCCGCATAATTTGATTGCCCGGCATTTCCACCTACGCCAACAACCGAACTCATATTTATGATACTTCCTGAACGTTGCTTCAACATAATTCGTTGCACAGCTTTTGTCAAGTTAAAAATTGATTTTAAATTAACTTTAATTACCAGATCCCAGTCTTGCTCAGTCATTCGCATTAACAAGTTATCGCGTGTAATTCCTGCATTATTAACCAAAACATCAATCTGTCCAAATTCTTTGTGAACATCATTAATTAAGGCTTCGCTCCCTTCAAACGAACTGGCATCTGATGCATACCCTTTTGCTTTCACTCCAATTTCCTCAAGTGCTTTCACAAGACTTTCAGCATCTTCATCATATTTAATATCAGAAAAAGCAATGTTTGCTCCTTCGCTGGCAAATTTCAATGCTATTGCACGTCCAATACCTCGTGACGCACCTGTAATCAAAGCTGTTTTTCCTTCAAGTAGTTTCATAATAAGTATTTTTATAAGTATTTTGGTAGAATAGATTTTTTTTAGCTGCAAATATGTGAAAAAAAGTTCATTATAACAATTTTAATATTTTAAATTAGCTGTTGATAACCAGTCAACGATTAAACCTACCCCCTTGTTTATATGACACTTGCAAACTATTCTGTTTAAAAAATCAAATCTTAATAAATGACTTGCAAATCATACAGTTTTGGGAATAAATTTCCTTATACTTGTAAAGGTAAATTATCAATCAAGTTATGATTCGCTTTTCACCTTATCACATACTTCTATTTTTTTTTCTCTTACTTGTTTCAACTGCTAAATCAAACAACAATCTGCAAAATAAAGAACAAGCTTTAGAAACTATTATTAATCAATTAAAAAAACAATTGCTAACTCACTCATATGAGAATGACTCAGTATTTTATGCTAAAAATTTATTTGAGTTAGCCAAATTAGAAGAAATTAGCGGGCAAACAGATAGTGCTCAAAACAGACTATCTACGGCTATAAAAATTTTCAAAAAATACAACCATAATAAAGAGGTAGCAGATTGTTATAATATTTCAGGTCAATTGCACCGAAATCCAAAAAACTTTGAAAGAGCACTAACATACCATCTTAAGGCTTTAGATATTTACCGAAATCTAAACGACAGTATGGGTATAATCTGGGCTAAAAATAATTTAGGTACCGATTATCGATTGATTGGTAATTACTCAAAATCAAAAGAGTATTCAGAAGACGCCCTCAAATCATTGCTAAACACAAAGCCCAATTCAGAGTATTTGGTCTTTATTTATAACTCACTTGCTTTACTTCATTATTATATCAAGGAATATGATATCTCTGCAAAATATTTTATTAAAAGCCTAAATACTGAAACCAACACGATTTTTCAGGAAGAAAGATATGGAGCAATAGTAAATAATTATGGACAAGTTTTTTTAAAACAAAACTTATATGATTCCGCCTTGCACTATTTTCGTAAATCACTAACTCACAGCTTAGAACATGGTTTTTATCGTACTGCGGCTGACAATTATGCCAATATTGGAATAGTATATAGATTATCCAAAAAATATGATTCTTCATTATATTACCTTAATAAAAGTTTTGTCCTGGCAAGCTCTTCAAAAATTGCTCTAAACATACAGAACTACTATCGAAATTTATCTTTAATTTATAAAGAGAAAAATGACTTTAAGAAAGCTTACTATTATTCATACAAATATGAAAGATTTAAAGATTCAATTTTTGCCTTAGATGATGCAAAAATGCTTTTACAAATTGAAGCTGATTTGGCTGAAGAAAAACAAAAAGAATTATTAATCGATTTAGAAAAAAAAGAACTCCTTGCCCAGAAGTATTCTTATAAAGTGAGACTATATACATTTATTATAATATTTCTTATCATTCTTTTTATACTAAGCTTCTTTCTTTTCAAAGCCCGTATCAAGTCAAGAAGAAACCTCAGTAAACTCAACACAGACTTAGAAGAACGAGTTATTGAGCGCACTCTCAACCTATCGTTCGAAATTGACCGACATAAAAAAACTGGAGCTGAATTAAAACAAAGTGAAGAACGATGGGAAAAAGCACAAGAAGTTGGTAAAATAGGGAATTGGGAATATGACTTAAAAACACATACTTTATGGGGGTCTATTCAAGCCTTCAAAATACTAAAACTTAATCGTAAGAAATCGCCAGTTTATGCTAGTCATATTGCTCGCCTTGTTCACCCCAATGATTTCAGCCGAGTAGTAAAAAGTTTACGAAAATTAAACAACAACAAAAGGATTATCTTAGAATTCAAGATTAAAACGAAAAGTACACATGAAGTATTTGTATTAGTAAAGGCTGAAGTTGTTTATGATTTGGAGTTAAAGCCATTAAAAATCTCAGGTACCATACAAGATATTACAAACCGAAAGATTGCAGAAAATGAATTAGTAAGTGCAAAAGAAAGAGCCGAAGAGTCGGATCGTTTAAAATCAGCATTTTTATCTAATATGTCGCACGAAATTCGAACTCCTATGAATGCCATTATTGGGTTTTCCGATCTTTTGGGCGATTCTTCGTTAAATACTGAAGCGCAAAGTGAGTACATTCAGCTTATTCAAAATAACAGCAATAAACTTATTAATCTTATCGATGATATTATTGACATTGCAAAAATCGAAGCAAATCAAATCGAAATAAGGAAGTCGGGATGTGAACTAAATAAAATGATGGATGAATTATTCAAAACCTTTCAACCAAAAGCCAGCTCTCAACTTGAATTGATTCTTACTACGCAAGATAATCTTCAAAACCCATTTATAATTACAGACAGTTTTAGGTTGCATCAAGTAATTGCCAATCTTTTAAACAATGCTTTTAAATTTACCGATTCAGGAAAAATTGAGTTTGGGTATTCTCTTAAAGACAATAATATGCTTGAATTTTTTGTTAAAGATACCGGTATTGGGATTCCAAAAGAAGCACACAAACTAATTTTTGAACGATTTATGCAGGCCAAGGATTCAAGCACTCGTTTATATGGCGGTACAGGCTTGGGCTTAGCAATATGCAAATACATAATCAATCTTATGAAAGGTGATATTTGGGTTAAGTCAGAAAAAAGCAAAGGTTCAACTTTTTATTTCACATTACCATATGAACCAACAAGCCAAATTGTTTCCAAAGAAATTAAGTCAAATAAGTCTGCTACAAATTGGGAAAATAAAACAATTTTAATTGCAGAGGATGAACGTGATAGTTTTATTCTGCTCAAAACAATGCTAAAAAACACCAAAGTCAATATTATACAAGCAATAACAGGTAAGGAGGTTTTGGAAATCCTGAAAATAAATAATAATATTGATTTAATATTGATGGATATTCAAATGCCTGAAATGAATGGGTTAGAAGCAACACGCATAATAAAATTACAAAACATGAGCATTCCTATTATTGCTCAAACTGCTTATGCTTTGTCGGGCGAAAGAGAAAAGTGTGAGGAAGCAGGATGTGATAACTACATTACAAAACCCATCAACAAGAATAATTTATTTAAGATTCTGTCCTCTTACTTAGAAAACTAATATTTTAATTCACTAGCAATCCCTCTCTGAATTCCTTATCTTTGGTTTGCACGTTAACCTGTTACTAAAGATTTATTGCTGGAGAAGATATCAAAGCACCTAAACTAACTATACTATTTGTAAACCACAGCAGGATATCCAACCCAATGGTGCAAATCGGCCTGAGCACTCTCATACAAAATAATATCATCAATATTAATTCGGGAATTACTTATGCTGGTTGAGTAACCCAAAGGTATGCCTTGTAATATATTTGGAGAATCCAGTTTCTGATTTAAGTATTCGGAAGTAAGTAAGCCCAACGGCACACAATACCTGCCACACCATGCCCATTTATATGTTTTATAATCATCTTCTTCTACGGTGTAATTAATAAATTGCTGGACTTTTTCCTCCGTTATTTCATCCTTCAAACAATTATTCACTATTTCCCACTCATGACTCACAGCCTTCTCATATCCGGTAGAATCAAGCCCGTATCGATCATAATAAGTTCCACCCCAGCCTTCATCTCCATAATGTACTGCATCGGTTGATATTGCAATTGCATAATCTTTTCCCCAGGCCATATTTTTTTCGTGAGCAATTTTTAATATAGCATCCGATAAATGTCCAGCCAAATATTTCATCCTATCGAAATTCATATACGGAACTAATATCGAAACAATTTCGACATTCGGATTATAATATTTCATGTATGGAAGAATTGATTCAACAGAGTGCTCAATTAACTGCATACTGTCATGAACAATGTAAGTATCCTTTGGAAGAATGCTTAACAACTCATCTCTTATCTCAGAAACAGGCACATTTCCTTTTGCAGTTTCCCAATTATTATAGCTGTCAAAAATCAGATGATCTTCCAATTTAAAGTTACGAGCTCTGTGAGCAACACCAATTACAAAAACTGTTTTAGCCGTTAAATTCTTAAAAAGCGCAGGATACAAATAACCCACAAAAGCCGCATCATCGTGAGGCGAAATAATTAAACGAGCATCTTTTATTTCATTGGTTAAATTGATTTTCTCTGTTTGAGAGATCAAATCAGCATGTTCCTCAAAAATTCGATCCATTATTAAATCAAACTTTTTTGGAGTAAAACCTTCCTCAATAAACATCGATTTTCGGATATTTTTCTCAGATTGATCTTTTAGGTTTGTACAAGCCATTATCAAGGCTGCACTCATTATCGAAAAAAATAGGTGTCGGAAATTCATATTACAATTTTTAGCTTAGCATTACTCAAAAATAAAAAAGGTAGCCTAAAAAAGCTACCTTTCGTCTATAAAAATATTTTATATTATTTGGTGTATTGATCGATTACTTTTGATAATGCTCGCTGGCATACCGGACAAAAATCCAACTTATTTCGAGTATACATAATACAATCGGTAGATGAGCGGTACATCCCATACTGATAATATGAAGCACCCTCATAAGCGCCAATTTTTCCAGTATTTTCCATCGCCTCAATCATAGCAGTTTCTTCTTTTCGTTGCCTTAAAAATAAATCTTCTAAAACTGATTCGGGAGATTTCGCTGCCCTTAAACGAGCTCGCTCCTTTTGGATTTCAATTCCGTGTTTGTCGAATTTTTCTTTATCCCATGAAGTTGGAATAGGTGTTCCTTCCACAATCATATCTTTCCATTTCAGATTATCCTTATCCAATAAAGCAGTAATATTTGCTTCCCAAGGTTCAACGGTAATTTCAGGCATTTGATAAGATACTGATGACGAATAATATTCATCGGCCAAAGCAGCCATGTGATGCCCCAATTCGTGAACATAAATATAATCCGAGAATTCATTATCAACCGCAACCGAAGCATACAATTTATAGATGCCACCACCACCATAAGTTTGCTCATTAATTAGCACATACATAAACTCGTAGGGCACAGCCGAAGCCGCTTCGCGAATACTGCGATTATCATAAGACAAAGCGTATCGCTCACTATCAAAACTACTGTAATGAACACTCAGCGGAGTACGTGAATGAACGCCAGGATGTGGTTTATGAACGCCCGAAGTTTCCGAGGGGGTTTCAACTGCGCGGATATTAAAATCAGTTTTTCGAGATTTGAAAGGCTCAACAGAAAATAAATATTCGTTCAAACGCTCAATATCTTTATGGAATTTATCCATTTCTTCTGCAGTATATCCATCACCTAAAATAACAATATCCACTTTTTCTTTTGCAGAGCCATTAACCATAAAATCCCAAACTTTATAATTTTTAGCCAAATCGGCGGGGTTTACAGCACGAGAATGAGGATCGATTTCTGTCTCCCAAATTGCTTGGAAATTATTTTTTGCATCACGCTTTTTCATGACAAGCTTAACCGATTTTTTCGGCCAAGGAAAACGCACCGATTCATGAAAAGTCCCCCATTTTTCATGAGCTTCGGGAATGGTTTGCCATTCACCAAATATACTTGCAAATCCACGACTATAAATAGGCTTGCCACTCTCTAAATCCTGGATCTCAAAAAAGTAAAGCCCGAAATTTAAATCGTCAATTAATTGAGTAGGGCTTCCACCCCACTCTCCATCCGATAAAATACGATCCACAGAAAAATGCTCTTCGGTGGCCATTCCATTGTGGAAATAATCAACACGCATGGTTTTATCTACAAAATAATCATCGAAAGCTACATCTGATCCTACTAACGAA
>JAOZQX010000327.1 GCA_029931995.1 Bacteroidales bacterium | reverse complement strand
ATAGCATCAATTTCATACTTTTTACAAACGCTCATTAAATCTTCTTTGTTTGTAGTATCAAAAAACTCAAAAGGACCTGAATTTTTCACTTTATCAGATGGAGGAGTTTTTCTTGTTGAAGCAATTACATTTTCATTGCCATAGATATTTCTTAATGCAAGTGTTAATTCTGAACCAATTTGTCCAACAGCACCAATAATAAGTATTTTTTTCATGATATTATAATATTTATATTTGCGTTAAATTTTTAACAATAATTTTGGCAAAAATAAATCTTTTTTCAAAACAATTAATAGACCCAAACAATTATTGTTAATTAATTAACGATTAATAATCAATTTATTTTATCTTTGCCCAGCTTTAAATAAAAAAATGAAACATTCAAAATAAAAAAAATTATGTACGGTAAAATTAAAGAACACTTACAAAAAGAAATAGCCGATATTAAAGAAGCCGGCTTATACAAAAACGAACGTATTATTACAACCCCGCAAAAAGCAGATATAAAAGTCAGCACTGGTGAGGATGTATTAAACTTTTGTGCCAATAATTACCTTGGTTTATCTAACCACCCACGTTTAGTTAAAGCTGCTAAAGCCGGTATGGATTCGCACGGTTACGGGATGTCATCCGTACGCTTTATTTGCGGAACACAAGATTTACACAAAACCTTAGAAGCAAAAATTGCTGAGTTTTTTGGTACTGAAGATACCATTCTGTATGCTGCTTGTTTCGATGCTAATGGTGGTGTTTTTGAGCCTTTGTTAAATGATCAGGATGCAATCATTTCGGATTCTTTGAACCATGCATCTATCATTGATGGGGTACGTCTTTGTAAAGCACAACGATATCGTTATGCCAATGCAGATATGGCTGACTTAGAAGCAAAACTTATCGAATCTCAGGCACAACGTTTTAGAATTATCGTTACCGATGGTGTATTTTCGATGGACGGAAATGTTGCCCCTATGGACAAAATTAACGAGCTGGCTAAAAAATACGACGCTATGATTATGGTTGACGAATGTCACTCAGCAGGTGTTGTAGGTGAGACGGGTCGTGGAGTAACTGAACTTTTCAATATTCGTGGTGAAGTTGATATTATTACCGGAACCCTTGGAAAAGCCTTTGGTGGTGCCATTGGTGGATTTACTACCGGGAAAAAAGAAATTGTTGAAATTTTACGTCAACGTTCTCGTCCATATTTATTCTCAAACTCAATTCCACCTTCAGTTGCTAATGCAGGTATCGAAATGTTTGATATGATGGCCGAAACTTCTGAACTGCAAGATAAATTACATTCAAATACCGATTATTTTGTTGCTAAAATGAAAGAAGCCGGATTTGATATTAAACCAACAAAATCTGCAATTTGTGCGGTAATGTTGTACGATGCTAAATTATCTCAGGAGATGGCTGCCCAACTTCTTAAAGAAGGAATTTACGTAATCGGATTTTATTATCCTGTTGTTCCAAAAGAGCAAGCACGTATCCGCGTTCAATTATCAGCCGGACACGAGCAAGAACACCTCGACAAATGTATCACAGCCTTTACCAAAGTGGGTAAAGAATTAGGCGTTTTGAAATAATCAAAATCCAAACTTATATTCTCAGCCCACGGTTTTAAAATCGTGGGCTTTTTTATTTTACAAATTTTTAATGAATTCTTAGTAAATTTGCTTTAGCAACCAATCTAATCCCAATGGAAAACAATCTTATCATATACAATACCCTTAGCCGAAAAAAAGAAACATTTATCCCTTTAAAAGCCCCCTTTGTTGGGATGTATGTATGTGGTCCTACCGTTTATGGTGATGCCCATCTCGGTCACGCACGCCCAGCCATCACTTTCGATTTAATTTATCGATATCTGATGCATAGTGGTTATAAAGTACGCTATGTAAGGAATATTACGGACGTTGGACATTTAGAAGCCGATGCCGATGAAGGCGAAGATAAGATTGCAAAAAAAGCCCGACTTGAACAATTGGAACCCATGGAAATAGTTCAGTATTATGTAAACCGCTATCGTGAGAACATGAAGCAACTGAACGTTTTGTCACCCAATATTGAGCCCCATGCCTCCGGTCATATCATTGAACAAATCGAAATGGTAAAAGATATTCAGGAAAAAGGTTTTGCTTACGAAACCAATGGCTCTTTATATTTTGATGTGGAGAAATATAATCAGTCACATAATTATGGGATTTTATCCGGTCGGAAAATTGAAGACATGATGGCCAATACCCGTGAACTGGAAGGGCAAGATGAAAAGAAAAACCCAATGGATTTCGCTCTCTGGAAAAAAGCACAACCCGAACACATTATGCGTTGGCCTTCGCCTTGGAGCAATGGTTTTCCGGGATGGCACATGGAATGTTCAGCCATGGGTTGTAAATATTTAGGCGAAAAAATTTACAATAACGGAGGTGGAATGGATATGATATTTACTCATCATGAAGCAGAAAATTCACAATC
>JAOZQX010000326.1:1641-2498 GCA_029931995.1 Bacteroidales bacterium | reverse complement strand
GTAGAAAAAAGGATAGCTGATGAAAAAGCTCTACTTGAGCAATACCAAGCCACTCTGCGCAAAGCAGAAGAATTATATAAAACTGAAGACTTTGTTTCGGCAAAATTAGCTTTCGAGCAAGCAAAAAATTTAAAACCTGAAGAAGATTATCCAACAAAAAAACTTTCGGAAATTAATTTAATTTTAGAGCGAATTGCTGCCCAACAAACAGCCGAGCAAAATTACCAAAATACCATTCAATTAGCTGATTCTTATTTCAATGGGGAGGATTACCTAAGTGCGCAAACAGAATACCAAAAGGCTCGCAGTTTTAAAAGCGAAGAAGATTATCCACAACAACAATTATTAAGAATTAAAGATATTTTTGAGCAAAGAGAAATTGTTCTTCAAAAAGCTTATGACAAAAATATAGCTCAAGCAGATAGTTTATTTGCCTTAAATATTTACGAAGAAGCAAAGATTGCATTGCAAGAAGCAGCAAAACTAAATCCTGAAGAAATATATCCACAACAAAAAATCACGGAAATCAATAATATCATTATTGAAAATTACCGAAAAGCAAAAGTTGATTATGATAGTTTTATTGTTGAGGCCGATCGTTTTTATAAAGCAAAAGTGTATGAGAGAGCTTTGACTGCATATCAGGAAGCCAACAAAATATTACCCGACGAAATTTATACACAAAATAAAATTCAAGAAATAATTGATCTCTTTGCAGCAGCAACTATTGCAATCATCAGTGAGGATAAAATAGCTATCAATAGCGGAGAAATCAAACAACTACCCTTTACTCCTATTCCTGTAAAAGATCGTAAATCAAATTACCTCTACCTTTTAATTACAAACTCCAGATCAGA
>JAOZQX010000326.1:0-1631 GCA_029931995.1 Bacteroidales bacterium | reverse complement strand
ACTACGACTGATTGTTAATTATGGCAAAGATGAAAGCAAAAGTGGTGGAGTTATTATCCGTCTGAATTCCAAACAGGAGAATAATATTCATTTAGTTAAAGTAGGTACCCAATACAAATGGTTTAGCGAGGATAATAACTGGATTAGTTTGCAAGCCGAAGGAGGTAAAGTTGAAATAGGCTTGATTAAAGTCTCGAAGGGAATTATGCCATAGTTTTATAACTCACCTAATCGTTTTGTTTTAAGATTTGTGTTAAATTTGCAGCCTGGTATTTATTGACTAAAAGCTAATGGTTGATGTAATGGAAAAACACTTCAAAAGATTCAGAAAAAATACAATTGGGAACAATTTAAAAATAAACACTCCGTACGGGAAAAAGGATTTATTGTATGCCGATTGGGTAGCGAGCGGACGATTATATGCTCCAATTGAAAAGCAAATTTCAAAAGCTTTCGGACCCTGGGTCGCAAACACTCATACCGAAACAAGTGAAACTGGAACTCTGATGACAAAATCTTACCATTGGGCACAAAAACTTATAAAAAAACATGTAAATGCCGGCTCTAATGATGTAATTATAACTGCAGGATCTGGAATGACTTCAGTTATAAATAAATTGCAACGCATCATGGGCTTAAAAGGCTGCGGGCTAATGACAGGTAGCGAATGTCAGGAAAAACGTACCAAACCAGTTGTTTTTATTTCTCATATGGAGCACCACTCCAATCAAACTTCTTGGTACGAAACCAACACCGAAGTTGTTATTATTCCTCCCAATAAAGATCTTCTAATCGATTTAGATGTATTGCGCGAAGAACTACAAAAATATAAAGACCGTCCCTTTAAAATTGGTTCTTTTTCGGCTTGTTCAAATGTTACAGGAATTATGCCCCCTATACACACTCTGGCAAAAATCATGCACGAATCTGGTGGCGTTTGTTTTGTAGATTATGCTGCTTCGGCACCTTATGTTGATATTAATATGCACCCTGAAGACCCGATGGAAAAGCTGGATGCAATTTTCTTTTCCCCACATAAGTTTTTAGGTGGCCCCGGCACATCCGGAGTATTAATTTTTGATTCATCTTTATACCATAGCAAAACACCTGATGATCCGGGTGGAGGAACCGTTGACTGGACCAATCGTTGGGGTGAGTATAAATACATTGACGATATTGAAGCTCGAGAAGATGGCGGAACGCCCGGTTTTCTTCAATGTATAAGAACAGCCTTAGCTATCGAAGTAAAAAATCAAATGGGTGTCGAAAACATCCATACTCGTGAAAAAGAGCTTACACGCATTGCTTTCGAGAAAATGCGAAAAATTGAGGGGCTTCACATTTTAGCCGACAATATTGAAGACAGATTGGGAATTCTCTCATTTTATTTGGAGGGAGTTCATTTTAATTTGGTTGTTAAATTATTGAACGACCACTTTGGAATTCAAGTTAGAGGTGGCTGTGCTTGCGCAGGTACTTATGGCCATTATTTATTGGATGTAAGTTATGACAAGTCACACAAAATTACGGAGAAAATAAATAGTGGCGATTTATCGGAAAAACCCGGCTGGATTCGCTTATCTCTGCACCCATCAATGACCAATAAAGAATTGTACATTGTGATTGATGCC
>JAOZQX010000325.1 GCA_029931995.1 Bacteroidales bacterium | reverse complement strand
TTTCCAGTGAGCATTCCATTACGGTTTACAACTCGGTGAACAGGAATATTTTGTTTACTGCTGTGAGAGCCATTCATTGCCCATCCAACCATGCGAGCCGATCCTCGACTTCCAAGATATGCAGCAATTGCCCCATAAGAAGTGACCCTTCCCTTCGGAATTAAGTGGACTACTTTAAAAACTTGCTCAAAAAAACTTGGCTCATTTTTCATTTAGCATAAATCTTAAATAATGAATGGGTTGTCCTAATTCAAGGTATTTTTTTTCGTAAAAAGTTTGAATCTCAACAAGAGCATTACTGCAATCTGAATTATAAATATCCCTTTCCTGAAAAAGAAGTTTGTGTCCAAATTCTTTAATAATTTCAAGAGTATAATCGAAAAATGCTGTGTTATCAGTTTTTAAATGGACAATGCCGTCTTTTTTTAAAAACTTTTTATATCTATTTAAGAACAATGGAGATGAAAGTCTTTTACGGGCTTTAAATTCTTTGGGTTGCGGATCGGGAAAAGTGATCCAGATTTCGCTTACTTCGTCTTTTTTAAAATAATGGTCAATCAATTCGATCTGTGTGCGGATAAAACCTACATTTTTCATCCCCTCATCGTTGGAAGTTTTGCAACCACGCCATAGCCTGGCACCTTTAACATCAACTCCCAAAAAATTTATTTCAGGATGTCTCTTTGCTAAACCAATTGTATACTCACCTTTACCACAGCCTAATTCCAGTATTAAAGCCTGCTCTTTATCAAAGAAATCTGTATTCCACTTGCCTTTAAATGGAACACCTTTTATTACCTCAGTATAAGGAAGCTGAATTAAATTTGAAAATGTTTCATTTTCACTAAATCGAAATAGTTTATGCTTTGCCACTGGTTAGGGTTTAAAATATTGGCAAATTTCGAAAAAAAATTAAATGTGGTAAAATTAAATTGAAAGAACCCAAGCCGCCGATTCTTCATCTTCGCGGATAATGGCCAATTGCTTATTGGCTTCGTTCATGTTTGAGAAAGCGTCAAAACAAACTCGGTAAAGCCCACTTCTGTCTTGATCAACAATCATTGCATTAAAGCCTTTTGCTTTCAGATTATTTGTCATTCTTTCGGCATTGGCTTTTTCTCTGAAAACTCCCGCAATAATAAAATGTTTAAACTCTTTATTATCGTTAGCAGCTATTGGTATTTCTGTTGGGTCAACTTCCTCCTTTTGTTTTGCAGGATCATTTTCCTTTTTTGTGGGCGTTATTTTCTGAATTTCTTCCTCTTGTTTTGGTTTTTCTTCCGCTTTGGGAGCTTCTGTAGTGGTTTTTGTTTCAGTTTTCTTTTTAGGAACTTCCTTTTTTATTTTTGGATTGGCTTCGGGCGAACTTAATTTATCAACCAAAGTTAGTACACTCATTACCGGAGGCTCATTCAAATTTTTGGCTATGTATTCGTTAGGTGAAGAATAAAAGAAAGGAATAACGCTTGCATAGTTATTATAATATTCTTTAACAGTTCCAAATTTGTAATAAAACAAGGCTGAAATAATTACAACAATAAGTATAAAAGAAATATTGATATTAACGTATTTTGGATCTTGAACTTTTGGTTTAATTTCGCGTTTTACTGCTTCTTTCGGGCCGCGATCTTTTGCAACTGTTTTGCTTGCTTTTGTTGTTGGCCTGATGATGGTTCGCTTAACCGGTGGCGAAACAAAACTTTTTAATCCAAATGAATCGGCTAAATAATTCTGGGTTTTGTCTGGTTCGAAAAGTACGTTTTTGTAATCGTCCATGAAAACACGACCTACTTTACGAAAACTAATTTGTTTGCCATTATTGAGCTCGATCATACATTTTTTTACAAAACGCTCAACAGCCATTCTGGCTTCTATATAAGTCAGATTTTCCTTTCGGGCAATATAGTTAACCAATAAACCATCATTTGTTTTCAAATGAATGTTAAATACAATTTCTTTTGATGGCGGAATAAAATGATGTTGAATTGGTTGAATTTGAGCAGGAATGTCTTTGGTGATAAATCCTCCAAATCCGGGAATGACAATGCATTCGTATTCGAAAAGGAGATCGGCTATATATTTGGCAATTTTCATTGAACGATTTTTTTCGTAAGTTTTGCTAAAGTACGATTGTTCGCAATAAATTCAAATTTTTAACTGATTTTTTTCAGGTCGTTCGGAGTGTCGATCGCAATGTTTTCGGCGGTAGTAAACTTTGTTTGTATGTGAAATCCGTTTTCAAGCCATCTTAATTGTTCGAGGCTTTCTGCTAATTCGAGTGAGGATGGTTTCAGTTTAGTAATTTGCTTTAAAACATCGAAACGGTAAGCATAAATTCCAATGTGCTTAAAATAGTCGTGTTTCGACAACCATAAATTTTCATCAATTTCTCTGAAATGTGGAATAGCTTGGCGGCTGAAGTAAATTGCCTGGTTTTTATGGTTGATGATTGCTTTTACTACATTTGGATTCTCTCTTCTGCAAGGACGACACCATGATGCCCAAAA
>JAOZQX010000034.1:6660-9504 GCA_029931995.1 Bacteroidales bacterium | reverse complement strand
TAATATTTCTGCATTATTGTAAATTTTTTGCTGACCACATGAGATTAATGTCAAAGCAATAAATCCCAGAATACTTTTTAATATGAGTTTTTTAATCATAATTTTTATTTATTTATTATTGCAAATTCTTTTCCACAGCTTCTTTTACAAGCTTATTAACTTCAATATTACCACCCTTACTTACTTTTTTTTTATGCTTAGCAGGTTTTATTATTTTCTCTGCACCATTTACAACATCATCAACAATATCTTTAACTTCGTCATCATCCATATCTTCCCATCCTGTAATCATAGCATTTAGATTTGATCCAATGCTATGTCCTGTAGTAATGAGGTATAAGTGAATAACAACAAAAGCAATCATTAAATATGCCCCTATGGTGTGCGAGAGTGCTACATACTCTAAACTATCAATTTCAAAACCTTTAATCGGATAATGAAAAAACATATATAGCAAACCTGAGAAAACGGTAAGTGGTATAAGTATAATTTTTAAACCAAAATAGGTTAAGCGTTGTAAAGGATTTAATTTACTCAATAATCTTTTACCTGTTGGATGTGGGCTGTTTTCAAAGATACCACCTAAATAATATTGTAGCTGAACTTTCAAATTTTTTGATGTAGGAATATATTGAACCCACTCGCCGGTTGTAATATGCCAGAAGATTGAAAATACAATCAAAACCATAAACATCCATGCCGATGTATTATGAAGCCCAACAGCTGTTTTATAACCAAACACGGAAAACGATCCATGAATTTCAAAACCAGTTAACATAAGCGTAAAAACAAGTACTACTTGTGCCCAGTGCCAAAAACGCTCAAAACCTTTATATAAATAAACTCTTTTCATCTCTCTATTAATTAATTATTGTATTTACAATTTTTTCTAAAAACAATTCTACATGATGCATGTACGGCACTACCTAAGAAGGCAAGAATTATGAATAATATTCCGCCCCATTCAACATAGTCATTTGAATCTCTTCCGGGCAAATAAAAATCATTCAGAGAAGCCAATCTTCCACCATTTCTCGTATGACAATCTATACATTGTAATGATTGCTCTTTTGGTGAAACCTGATGGTTTAAAGGCCAATACATTTCGGTTTCAACAAAATCAAGCTCACCGCTATAATCTAAACTCAAATAGTCCATTCCAGCTTGCGCTGATGCATTAAAATCAAAGTCCGACCAAAATGCACCTGTTCCTTTTTCACCATATGTTTTTAATTGAAGTAAATTATTGTTCACTGGATCGTAGGGTTGTTTTCCTCGATGAACTTTTATCGGCCATATTTTGGCAGGCGATCCGGATTTTTGGCAATCGCCTTTATCTGTATAACAACCATCCAAACTATTCATTTGAACAGGAATAGTATCAATTTTATCAGTAATCAACTGATGGTTTGCAATTCCATTGAACCAATAATATTCTGGAATAACATGATCGTCCCAAACAAAGGTGCCTTTAATAGACATATATTTATGGTTTCCATCTTCATCGCTTTCATGTTTTGCATGGCCATCTTCATCCAATTCTCCTGCATTTGACCAATCCCATATCATTTTTGTGCTATTAACTTTAGCATAAATAGGAATATGACAGGTTTGACAGGCAACCCGCAAAATATGATCATCCAGTACATCATCAGCATGTGGAGCAGCTGTGTGACACTCCTCGCAATTCATCCTGTCTTTGTTTTCGGAAGATATAGCATAAAGCTTACCTTGCATTTCGTGATTCTTGGTAATATGACAATCAACGCATGACATGTCTTCTCCGTCTATACCCATATGTACGTCAACCTCACGACTACAGTCCAGCATAGATTTCTCTAAATCACCATGCTTAACATTGTTTCCGCCGCCACCCCAAAAATGACAAACTCCACAATTTTCTCTACCGGGGCTACCTACATTCTTAGCCACATATTGTAAACTCACCGACTCATCTACATGTCCTGCAGCTCCTTTTTTCTTTTTATAAGTACCTGAATTATCGTGGCAAACCAAACAATCAATATTTGTAGGCTCAGAAAAATTAAAAGTTTTATCACTCCACCCATATCCAATATGGCAACGTGTACACGTTTGCTCATTTGAGGAAGTACCGATGCAAAAATTATTCAGTATATTCTTTTTACCTAAAGGGACAATTCCTTTGCCTTCCAATTCTTCTTCACGTTCCCATTTCCAGTGCGAAGTCTGCATAATCTCCTCATGTCTTTTATTATGACAAGTCAAACAGACGGCCGTTACTTCCGGGCCAGATTTAAAATCCTGATTCAAAATTTCAAACATGGAGTGATCAACAGAGACTTCTAACTCCTCATCCATTATTTCTGAAGCTCTCACAGGAATACCATCTACCTCTAAAACATTATAATACTGAATCAATACAATTATTATAAGAGGCAGTATAAAACCCAGTATTGTTGCTAAAACATTTCGCATTCTTTTGTAGTTTTTAGATGTTATATTTTGATTTAATTTTTATTGTTACTAAATTAACAGTATCTTTGATTCGAACGCATTTGATTATGCTGACGTACATTGTATTTTTGTATGATGTAGAACATAAATTAGAATGGAAATTGTATTGTACAATTTGAGATATTGCAGCTCGATTTAGTATTTGATTTTATAAAGGTTGATAAACATGGGTAAACTAAGTATTAATGCAACTTGTACTATAGCAAAAAACCATTGCGAATGCTTTGAGCTCCTTACAGATGATCAAAGACTATTATTAGAAGGTAAGCTGGTTGAAATTACTTTTAACAAAGGAGAAATCATTGCTAAGCAAGGTGTATTTGCAACACATGTCATGTTTTTATGCGA
>JAOZQX010000034.1:2798-6650 GCA_029931995.1 Bacteroidales bacterium | reverse complement strand
ATAGAAGATGATGATGAAACACTTATTCTAAAAATAATAGGACCTGGAAGTTTAATTGGCCTCAGCTCACTAACACAAGGAGATGAAACTTTTCAATATACTGCATCCTCTTACCAAAAGTCGATTGTTCGTTTATACGACATAAATGTTTTTAAAAAGGTATTGCTTGAAAATGGCGAATTTGCATCTAAAATAATTCAGTTTATGGGCGAAAATGCCAATCAAATTAACAATCGTTTTTTTTGCATGATGCATCGCCAGTCGTATGGAAAACTAGCTGACTTACTGCTTTGTCTGGCTGGATCTGTCTTCCGTACTAACAAATTTGAGCTATTATTAACGCGTAAAGAACTGGCTGAATTGGCAGGCCTATCAACAGAAAGCGTTATTCGCTTGTTAAAGGATTTTCAAAAAGAAGATTTGATTGAAATTAAAGGCAAAATTTTTGAAATTAAAAACCAAGAGGGCTTAAAAAAAATATGCAGAATTGGTTAAACTTTAGCCATATATATATTCCCCAACTTTACAGTGAATAAATTTGTTGTTAATTTAAAAACAGCATTCCCCTATTTTCTCCATTTTTTCCTAATTTTGCATTCGGAAATTGCTTAATTTCATCAAATTAATAATTATCAAATGATTACAAAAGAATTGATAAATCCTCGCTCCATTGTTGTAATTGGAGGCTCAAATGATATTGAAAAACCCGGCGGAAAAATATTAAAAAACCTTGTTGATGGTAATTTTGAAGGTGATCTTTTTATTACTAATTTAAAAGAAGATGAAGTTCAGGGAATTAAAAGTTTTAAATCGCCGATAAATCTTCCGCAGGTAGACCTTGCAATAATTGCCATTGCCGCAAAGTACATTTTAGAAACAGTTAAAATTCTGACTGAACAAAAAGGAACCAAAGCTTTTATCATTCTTTCGGCCGGATTTAGTGAACTAGATGAGGATGGCAAAAAACTGGAAGAAGAAGTTGTTGAAGTTATTAATAAAGTTAATGGCAGTTTAATTGGCCCGAATTGCATAGGCGTATTAAACTCTAATTATCATGGCGTATTTACATTACCAATTCCTAAACTCGATCCGAAGGGATGTGATTTTATTTCAGGATCAGGTGCTACAGCTTGTTTCATTTTAGAAGCAGGAATTCCAAAAGGATTAACTTTTGCTAGTGTTTATTCGGTTGGCAATAGTGCTCAAATGGGTGTAGAGGGAATCCTAAAATACATGGATGAAACCTATGATCCTGCAACCAGCTCCAGAGTAAAACTTTTGTACATTGAAAATATTGATAAGCCTCAAATGCTTTTAAAACATGCTGCTTCTTTAATCCGCAAAGGATGTAAAATTGCAGCAGTTAAAGCGGGAGCATCTGAAGCAGGAAGTCGTGCAGCCTCGTCTCATACAGGTGCATTGGCTAGTTCCGATGTGGCAGTAACAGCGCTCTTTGATAAAGCAGGAATTGTTCGTTGCTTTGGCCGCGAAGATTTAATTAGTGTGGCCTCAGTATTTATGCATAAAGAATTAATAGGAAAAAATATTGCTGTAATTACACACGCTGGTGGACCTGCAGTTATGCTTACTGATGCTCTTTCTAATAATGGCTTAAACATTCCGCATATTGAAGGATCAGATGCCAATGAGTTATTAGATCAATTATATCCTGGCTCATCTATTTCAAACCCTATCGATTTTCTAGCAACAGGAAATGCTGAACAACTTGGAACTATCATTGATTATGTTGATCAAAAATTTGATAATATTGATGCGATGGTGGTCATTTTTGGCACACCTGGCTTATTCAAAATATTTGATGTTTACAAAGTTTTGGATAAGAAAATGAACGTTTGCAAAAAACCTATTTATCCGGTTTTACCATCCATCCAAACTGCTGATGCTGAGATTCAGGAATTTTTATCTAAAGGACGAATTAATTTCTCTGATGAAGTAGTACTGGGAGAAGCTCTTGCCCGGGTTTACAATACTCCAAAACCTGCTCCTGCCAAAATTGAACTTCCGGCTGTGGATAAAGAAAACATCCGAAAAGTCATTGATAATGCTTCAAACGGCTACCTATCCCCCACTGAGATACAAAATTTATTGGATGCAACTGGAGTTGCCCGATCAAATGAAAAACTTGTTACACTTAAAGAAGAGGCCCTTGATTTCGCCAATGAATTTGGTTATCCATTGGTAATGAAAGTTGTTGGCCCCATTCATAAATCAGATGTGGGTGGCGTTGTTTTAAACATTAAGGATGCTAAAACAGTTTCAAAAGAATTTGATCGTCTGATAAAAATCAAAGATACAACAGCCGTATTAATTTACCCGATGCTGTTTGGTACAGAAGTTTTTATTGGTGCGAAGCGTGAAGAAGAATTCGGGCATTTAGTTTTAAGCGGTTTAGGTGGCATTTTTGTTGAAATACTAAAAGACGTAAACTCAGCCTTAGCCCCTATCCAAAAAGAAGAGGCTTTATCAATGATTCGTAAGCTCAAAGGATATGGAATTATTCAGGGCGCGCGTAAGCAAGAGCCAGTTAATGAAGATATATTTGCAGAGACCATTATGCGAGTAGCAGCTTTGGTTAGTATTGCTCCTGAAATATTTGAGCTTGATTTAAATCCCCTGCTTGGAACAAAAGACAGTTTGACTGCTGTAGATGCACGAATTAGGATTGAAAAAAATTAATATCCAATTTCAAATGATATATGATATCTTTAATCTCATAAAGTTTTTGTAATTTCGCAAGGATTTTAATAACAAATATTAGGATTATGAACAAGCCGACTACCAGCATTAAAAACACCCCTATTGATTTTAACATTGTACAACAAACTATCGAAGATAGTGGTCTTGCCAGTGTAGGTAAAGCTACCATTCGTGAGATTGTTCGACTTATCAATATTATTGAAGAAAAAACAGGTGAGAAATACGTTCGCATGGAGATGGGAATCCCTGGTTTATTAACACCAAAAATCGGGATGGATGCAGAAATTGAGGCTATAAAAAAAGGGGTGAATTCGAAATATCCCATGCTGGAAGGTGTTACCGAATTAAAACATGAGATTTCAAGATTTGTAAAATTATTCTTGAATCAGGATGTTGCTGTTGATGCTTGCATTCCAACAGTAGGTAGTTTACAAGGAAGTATGGCTTCATTTATTGCCATCGATAATATGTGGGAAGATCGCGATACTGTTTTATTTATTGATCCGGGTTTTCCATTACACAAACAACAATTAGATATTCTTGGTAAAAAGGTTGAATCTTTTGATGTTTATGATTTTAGAGGAGATAAACTTCAGGCAAAATTAGAATCATTACTAAGTCAGGGCCATATTCACTCTATTCTTTATTCTAATCCTAATAATCCTTCATGGATTTGTTTTACTGAAAAAGAATTAAAAGTTATTGGTGATTTAGCCAATAAATATGATGTGATCATTCTTGAAGATTTAGCTTACTTTGGAATGGATTTCAGAAAGAATTATTCCATTCCGGGTGAAGCTCCTTATCAACCCACTGTAGCAAATTATACTGATAATTATATTTTATTGATTTCCGGATCTAAAGCATTTAGTTATCCTGGCCCTCGTTTAGGTATGATTGTCATCTCTAACAAATTACAAAAACTTAGGCGAGCACCACTGAAAAGATTTTTCGCGACAGATTGTTTGGGATATTCAATACTTTACGGATGTATTTACGCATTAAGCGCCGGGGCATCGCATGCAGCCCAGTACGGCTTATTAGCCATTTTGAAAGCGTTGAATGATGGTACATATAATTATATAGATGATGTGATTGAGTATGGCAAAAAAGCCAAAATCGTCAAAAAGATGA
>JAOZQX010000034.1:0-2788 GCA_029931995.1 Bacteroidales bacterium | reverse complement strand
TACCGATAACGGTTTTCAAATTGTGTATGATTCAGACGATGGCACTCCCATTGCTGATGGATTCTATTTTACAATTTCATATCCGGGTTTTTCAGGTGAACAACTAATCGAAAAATTACTTTATTATGGTGTAAGCGCCATTACTTTAGATATTACAAGAAGTTTACGCTCCGAAGGGCTTAGAGCCTGTGTTTCTTTGATTCAAAGAGATCAGTTCCCTGCTTTGGAAAGCAGACTAAAAAAATTCCATGAAGATTATCCTTTAGAAGTAATTAGTACTTAAAGTGAACTAAAGTTTGGAGTGCCTAAAGTTTTTGAGATGGATAACAAGGATTTCAGCAAACAGTTAGAAAATAGAACTAAGAAATTCGCAATTAGTATTATAGAATCATCAATCTCATTACCAAACTCGTCAGAAAGTAAAGTAATCAAAAATCAGTTAACAAAATCAGGAACAAGCATAGGTGCAAATTACAGAGAGTCAAATCGATCAAGGAGCAAAGCTGATTTTACAAATAAAATTAAAATATGTGAAAGTGAAGCGAGTGAAACTGTTTACTGGCTAGAAATAATTACTGATCTTAAATGATCCAAGCATGAAAAGGTGCAATTAATATTGAAAGAAGCGAATGAAATTTTGGCAATTTTCACTTCAATTAGTAAAAAATTGAAACTTTAAGTACTTTAGGCACTCTAAATTCAATGCACTAATCAAAAATGAGAAGAATTAAAATGACATACAACCGTAAATTTGAAATGATTTCATTTCTGGTATGTTATTATTATCCATAAAATTCACCACTGCGCCTATCTTAATATAAACATAAAACTTAAGTTTATTTTTTACTTGAATTTATGTTTTAAAAAATATGTTTTCCGGTTATTAGCCGGACAGATGGAAGAAAAATATCAAATTGAATCTAAAATTATCAATAATAAATAAACAATAAAAATTATATTACAATGTTAGCAGAACCTTATAAACTGAAAACAATAAGAAATTTAGTTTTCACTGATTTCCAACAACGTATAGATGCGTTGATGGAAGTTGATTATAACACTTTTAACATCCCTTCTTATTTGGTTACTTTCGATATGACCAGTCAGGGAACAAGTGCAGTAAGCCAGGATCAATTTGCAGGTTTATTTACAGGAGACGAAACCTATGCAGGTAGTCGTAACTTTGAGCACCTTGTAGAAAGAGTTAATGATATCTTTGGACAGGAACACGTTTGTCCAACGCATAACTTAAGAGGATCACATAAATTAATCACAACTACTATGGTTAGTGAAGGTGATGTAGTTTATGCAAACTCTATCAAACCAGCTGAATTAATCAACGACAAAAAAGCTTCTTTAGTAGTTGTTTTAAGCAATAATGACAAATACTCTGGAAACATCTGTTTAGATACGTTGAAAGATAAATTAGCAGGAACAAAACAACCTTTCGTATATATTGAATTATATGCTGACGGTTACAAACCAGTTTCTTTCGCTAATCTTCAGGGAGCTCGTAAAATTGCAGAAGAAAACAATACTGTTTTAGTTATTAATGGATCATACATCCTTTCTTCAGCAAATTACATTCGCAAAAACGAAGCAGGTTTCGAGAACAAATCAATCAAAGAAATTACTAAAGAAATCGCTGAACTTGCTCATGTTTTTGTAATTGATGCCGGACAAGATCCACGTACCAATGCAGGTGGTTTAATCGCTACTAATATTTACGAATTGTACGACAAATACATGAACGAAGTAGTTGTTTATGAAGGCTTACATACTTACGGAGGGATGGCCGGACGTACTATGGAAGTTTTTGCTAGAGGTTTAGAGGAAATGGTTTACGAAAAACAAGCAAACTGGATTTTCCAACAAACTGAATTACTTGCTACTGAATTAAAAGATATTCCTTTCTTCTTTGGTGCAGATGGTCTTTATATTAAAGCTGATGAATTTTTAAGTGGTGTTGAAAACCCTGCTCATACTTTAGCTGCTGCTATTTATCTTAAATCAGGTGTTCGTTGTTTCTTGGAAGGAAGATTCGGAACAAACATTCTTCCTTTACAACTTCCCCGTATGACTTTCACTAATGAGCAAATTGTAGAGATTGCAACAGTTGTAAATCAGGTTTATGCTGAAAGAGCAAAAATTACAGGACTTGACTTACAAGATGATGCAGATTGGAATGACGAAGCTTTCTTTAAATGGAAAAGACCAATTTTAGAAGAATATAACTTTGGAAGCGAACCTTTCAATATTCAACAAATTGAGTATGTAGGTGAAACTACCGAAGAGGAGCGTTTACAATACGCAAAAGATTCTGGTTATAACACCTTCTTATTACAATCAAAACACGTTGCAATTGATTTCTTAACTGACTCAGGAACAACTGCTCAAAGCACTGATCAATGGGCTACTTACCTTAGCAGTGTTGAAACACAAGCAACCAGCGAAAACTATTTCGAATTGGTTGAATCTTTACAAGAAGTTACAGGATATAAATTCATTATTCCTACACATCAGGGCCGTGCAGCTGAGCATATCATGTCTCAATGCTTAATTAAAGATGGTTTTGTTCCAGGTAATATGTACTTCACTACAACCAAATTACATCAAGAAATTGCCGGTGGTACTTTCGTAGATGTTATTTGTGACGAAGCTCACCAACCTCAAAGCAATTTCCGTTGGAAAGGAAATATTGATTTGAATAAAATCAAGAAAATTGTTGATGAGCATGGTGCAGAAAAAATTCCTTACATCAGTTTCGAAATGAGTGTAAACCTTGCCA
>JAOZQX010000033.1 GCA_029931995.1 Bacteroidales bacterium | reverse complement strand
ATGGCTATTTATTCTTCTCTGCAAATCCTGTTGAGGTAATGGTGGAGAACGATTCTATTGATATTGAGATTCGGATTAATGAGGGGAAACAGGCGCGAGTTAACAGAGTTACCATATCTGGCAATTCACGTACGAACGATCATGTTGCCATACGTGAAATCAGAACACGTCCTGGACAATTGTTTAACAGGGAACTTTTAATCAGAACAACAAGAGAACTGTCTCAATTACGATATTTTGACCCCGAAACAATTAATCCTGATGTTAGGCCAAATCCTGCAGATAATACAACTGATATTGAGTATATCGTGGAAGAAACTTCTTCTGACCAGATTGAACTTTCGGGAGGTTATGGCTATGGTCGTATTATGGGATCCTTAGGATTGTCATTTAACAACTTTTCGTTACGAGGTTTATTTGATAAAGAGATGTGGAATCCTGTGCCGGCAGGTGATGGTCAAAAACTTGCTTTGAGATTTCAAACCTATGGCAAAGGATATTTCAACTATACTGCTTCGTTTACCGAACCTTGGTTTGGTGGTAAAAAACCAAATTCATTAACAGTTTCATATTATCACTCATCATTCTCAAATGCAAATCTTTATGATAAGAGTGATGCTAACTATATGTCATTTGTTACTGATGGCTTTACCTTAGGAATGGGTAAAAGGTTAACATGGCCCGATGATTATTTTACATTGTACCAGAGCGTGAAATTTTTATTATATGATTTGGATAATTATTCGGTATTTACATTTGGCTCGGGAACAGGTCGGTTTAATAATTTTAGCTATACCTTTGCTTTTGGTCGTAATTCGGCCAGCGCACCAATTTATCCTCGTTTTGGTTCAGAAATGGGAATGTCCTTAGAACTTACCCTTCCTTACTCATCATTCTCGAATAAAGATTATGGTAGTATGACCGAAGATGAAAAGTATAAGTGGGTTGAATTTTATAAAATTAAATTTAATACCGCATGGTATTTCGAATTAGCAGATAAACTTGTGTTAAGTACAAGAATGCAATTTGGATACATGGGAGCTTATAATAATGATATTGGAATAACACCCTTTGGCCGGTTTTATGTTGGAGGAGATGGATTAAGTGGAGGTTATAATATGGATGGTCGCGAAATTATTGCGATGAGAGGATATGATAACGAAGTGCTTCCACCGGATCTTGACATGGATGATGGCTCCGAACTTGGGGGAACTGTATATACAAAATACACATTGGAATTACGTTACCCATTATCATTAAATCCTAATTCCACAATTTATGCTTTGGCATATTTGGAAGCCGGAAATACTTGGTTATCATTGGATGATTATGACCCATTTGATATTTATAGAACTGCAGGTATTGGAGTACGGATATTTATGCCAATGTTTGGTTTTCTTGGTCTTGATTGGGGTTATGGATTTGATCAGGTTCCGGGCAATGCAGAAGCAAACGGACAACACTTCCATTTCTCAATTAATAAATCAATTGATTAATATGGCAGACTTTTTGCAATTTACGCCCTAAATTGTAAAACTAAAACCAAATATTATGAAAAAAATAATTTTAACTTTACTCGTATTAATTAGTGTTTCAACAGTTTCTTTTGCGCAAAAGTATGCATATGTTGATACTGATTATATTCTTGAAAACATACCGGAGTACAATGATGCTCAGGATATTTTGAATGAATTATCGGCTCGATGGCAAAAAGAAATTGAAGGGAAATATACCAAACTGGATAAACTCTACCGCACTTATCAGGCTGAATCAGCTTTGTTGCCTGCCGATTTAAAACAAAAAAAGGAAGAAGAAATAATTTCTAAAGAAAAAGAAATCAAAAAATTTCAGCAAGATAAATTTGGTCCTGAAGGAGAATTATACACTAAAAGAATGGAATTAGTACAACCTATTCAGGAGAAAATTTTTAATGTGATTTCTGAGATTGCCGAAACTAGAAATTATGATTTCATTTTTGATAAAGCTGGTAGTATGAATATTTTATATTCTAATCCACGACTGGATTTAAGCGACGAGGTTTTGGATCAACTCGGTATGATTATTCAATAAACAGATATTAAGAATTTTATAATTTATTAAGAAATAAAATATTTGATTATTAATTTATTTGTATAAATTTGTCGCTCTTTAATAGTAACTAAATTAAAACACAACATGAAAAAATTAATAGTAGTAATCAGCTTTGTTCTTTTAGCAGGGGTTTCAAGTTTATATGCTCAGGCCGATGCAAAATTTGGATATGTAAATAGCACGGAGTTAATGCAAGTGATGCCAGGTATGGATACTGTTGAAACTGCATTAAATGCACATAGAGCATCTCTTGAGCAAACCATGCAAACAATGTATCAGGAATATCAAACCAAAGCTCAGGATTATCAGAACAACTATAATACTATGTCTCAAATTATCAGACAGACAAAGGAGAAAGAAATTCAGGATATGCAAACAAGAATTCAGCAATTTCAACAAACTGCCGATCAAGATCTTCAGCGCAAACAAGCTGAATTGTTTAATCCCTTAGTTACACGTGCCCAAAAAGCAATTTCGGATGTAGCTAAAGAAAATGCTTATACGTATATTTTTGATGTAAGTACTGGTGGATTGGCATTTTATGAGAATGGTGATAATATTATGGCTCTTGTAAAAACTAAACTTGGAATTGAATAAGACTCTTTTTTAAACATATATAAAAAGTTTCCTTGCTATGCAGCAAGGAGACTTTTCTGTTTATATCTTATCTTTTTCATCGTCATACCAACTAGCATACATTGCATAGCTGTTGGCAATTCGGAGTATCTCTCCCTCAGATAATTCTTTATTGATTGATTTGATTTTTTTTGCAGGTACACCTCCGTACACACTACCCGATTTAACCACCGTATTTTTTGAAACGATAGCTCCGGCAGCAATTATTGAATTACTTTCAATTATTGCGTGATCCATAATAATGGCACCCATACCTATTAAAACATTGTCGTGAATAGTGCATCCATGAATAATTGCTCCATGGGCAATTGAAACATTGTTCCCGATATTAACTGGTGCTACTTTGTAGGTACAGTGAACAATTGCTCCATCTTGGATGTTCACATTATCTCCAATTCTTATATAATGTACGTCGCCTCGTACTACACCGTTAAACCATATGCTGCAATTATCACCCATAACTACATCTCCAACAATAGTCGCATTATTTGCGATGAAGCAATTTTTTCCAAATTTTGGGTGTATTCCTTTAACTGCTTTTATTAAAGCCATCTGATTTTATTTTTCTCTCTCTTTTGGATAATCAATAGAATAATGTAAGCCTCTGCTTTCTTTACGCTGAACAGCCATTTTTATTACAAGGTATGCAACATTAATTAGGTTGCGTAATTCACAAATTTGTATTGTTAAAATTGACTTATCGTATAACTCTTCAGTTTCTCGATAAATAATTTCCAATCGATCAAGGGCTCTCTTTAAACGTAAATTTGATCGAACTATTCCTACATAATTACTCATTATCGATTGGAGTTCTTTATAAGTTTGAGTAATTAAAATCATCTCTTCATTATATTCAGCGCCACTAGCATCCCAATCAGGGATATCATTATTATAATCAATCTCTTTGATTTTTTGTATTGCATTGATGCTGGCACGATGCGAAAAAACTGCTGACTCCAATAATGAATTTGAAGCAAGACGATTGGCACCATGCAATCCGGTTGAAGCACATTCGCCTGAGGCATATAAGTTTTGGATAGAACTTTGCGCAAATTCATTTACCTTGATCCCGCCACAAGTATAATGGGCAGCAGGTACAACCGGAATCATTTCTTTTGTAATATCAATACCGATACTTAAACATTTTGCATAAATAGTTGGAAATTCATTTATCAGATGGTTTGTGTCAATATGTGTACAATCCAGATAAACAAAATCATCTCCGCTTATTTTCATCTCCGTATCTATTGCACGAGCCACAATATCGCGTGGGGCAAGGCATCCTCTTTCATCATATTTATTCATGAATTCGTCGCCTTTGCTTGTTTTTAATATCCCACCTGCACCTCGCATGGCTTCAGTTATCAGAAACGAAGGCGTTTCACCTGGGTTGTATAATGAGGTTGGATGGAATTGTATGAACTCCATATTTTCAATGATTCCTTTAGCACGGTAAACCATGGCTACTCCATCGCCGGTTGCAACTTCAGGATTGGTGGTTGTGGCATAAACATTGCCGGCTCCGCCTGTGGCAAGTAATGTAATCTTCGACAAAATAGTGTCAATTTTTTTGGTTTTTGGGTTTAAAACATAAGCTCCGTAACAACAGATGTGTTTTGTTTTTTTATTTAACTCAAAGCCAAGGTGGTGTTGTGTAATTAAATCAACGGTGAAATAATTTTCAAGTATGGTGATGTTTGGATGGTTCCTTACTTTTTCTAGAAGAGCCCGTTGGATCTCAGTACCTGTATTATCTTTATGATGAAGAACACGATATTCGGAATGTCCACCTTCTTTTGCCAAATCATATTTCCCATTTTCTTCTTTATCAAATTGAGTTCCCCACTTAATAAGTTCTTTAACCCTGTCCGTCGATTCGGTTATTGTAATTCTAACTATTTCAGGATTACTTAACTCATCGCCGGCTATCATAGTATCTCGAATATGTTTCTCGTATGTATCAGGCGTGTACATTACTGCAGCTATCCCGCCTTGGGCATAACGGGTTGCTGTTTCTTCAGCCTTATCTTTTGCAATAACTATTACTTTTCCGTGATCGGCAACTTTTATTGCATAACTTAAACCTGCAATACCCGAACCAATAACTAGAAAATCAACTTTTTTTCTCATTTAGAAAACTATTTATTTGCAAAGATGGTGAATCTGTTATAAATCTAAAAGTTTTGTTACCGGATCATTTCCGGAAAACAACATTTGAATCGGATTTTCGAGTAATTCTTTAATTTTTACAAGAAATCCTACCGAGTCTTTTCCGTCAATAATTCGATGATCGTAAGATAAAGCAACATACATAATCGGATGAATTTCAACCTTTCCATTAACAGCTATTGGGCGTTCAACAATATTATGCATTCCTAAAATTGCACTTTGCGGAGGATTGATAATGGGTGTAGATAACATACTCCCGAAAACGCCTCCGTTTGTAATGGTGAAGGTTCCACCTTTCATGTCGTCCAATGTAATTTTATTATCACGTGCTTTTTTGGCCATTGTTTTTATGCCGAGTTCAATCTCTGCCAAACTCAAAGTTTCGGCATTTCTGATAACAGAAACAACCAATCCTTTTGGTGCGCTAACCGCGATTCCAACATCGGCATAATTGTGAGTAATGATTTCATCCCCATCAATCATTGAGTTAATTTGAGGAAAATGTTGAAATGCTTCTGTAATTGCTTTTGTGAAAAACGACATAAAACCCAGACTTACTCCATGTTTTTCCATAAAAAAATCCTTGTATTGTTTACGGATATTCATGATTGGACTCATGTTAACTTCGTTAAAAGTGGTGAGCATGGCCGTTTCGTTTTTAACGGATACTAGCCTTTCGGCAAGTTTGATTCGTAATGTCGACATCTTTGAGCGGCTTGTTTCACGTGTTCCGCCCCAGCTTTGGTTTGCCATTTCTGTGGTTTTATAATTATCTTTCTTACTTAAATAAAACTCCACATCTTTTTTTGATACTCTCATAGATTTAAAGAAATCAATCAACTCAGATTCGGAAATATTATTTTTTTGCATGAGTTTCTGAGCCAATGGAGAAATGTGAGCAAGCGAAGGTTTCTCTTTTGCATTATTTTTTTTCTTAGGAATTTCCATTTCAACTTTTTTCTCTTCCTTTACCTCTGTTTTTGCCTTAGTCTTTTTCTCTCCTTTTGCTTCAGTGTCAATAATTGCAATAACCGCCCCAACATCAATCGTTTCCCCGGTTTCAACACTAATTTTGATTTTACCATCGGCTTCGGCACTAATGCTTAAGGTCGCTTTATCGGAATCAATTTCTGCAATTTCCTGGTCTTTCTCAACATACTCACCATCTTCAATAAGCCAGTTTGCTAATTGAACTTGGGTAATCGATTCGCCCGGACTGGGCACTTTAATTTCTAATCTCATTTGGCAATTTAGTTTTTATAGTTTTTTTTTAGCTGAAAATGTTTTACTATCTAATTTCTTATTTTTTATGGATGCAACTTGATCTTCAAATGTTTTCCATTTATTACCAATGCAAACCATCGCGCATTCTTCGTTCAATTTTGGGCAATCGCATTTTTGAAATGCTTTGTCAATAATCTTTTGTTGACTGATTTTGTGAAACTTGCTAGATCCTGTTGCCGGCGAACCACTGGCAGGGCGTGCAATCACTTTTAGAAGTACGTGCTTATAATTATGGTGCATAAAGACCCATGCTCCCATATTTATTGGCTCTTCCTGTACCCACAGCCATGTTTCAGCATTTTCATATTTTTCAATGATCGAATTAAGCTGTTTTACGGGTAAAGGATAAATTTGTTCCAAACGAACCAAGGCAATATCTTCGTCTTGTAGTTTTTCTTTTTCTTCCAGTAATTCATAATAGATTTTTCCGCTACAGAAAATTACCTTCTTAACAAATAGCGGATCGGCAGTATGGTCACCTATTACTTCTTTAAATCCCCCTTTGCTAAATTCATCAATAGATGAAACACATTTGGTATGTCGAAGCAAACTCTTGGGTGTAAAAATTATGAGTGGTTTGCGAAAATCGCGTTTTAATTGCCGACGAAGAATATGGAACAAATTAGCAGGTGTTGTAATGTTTGCAATTTGCATGTTATTTTCGGCACACAAAATCAGGAAACGTTCAAGCCTTGCACTGGAATGCTCGGGACCCTGACCTTCGTATCCGTGTGGGAGGTACAATACGAGGTCGTTCATAACATTCCACTTATCTTCGGCGCTGCTTAAAAACTGGTCAATGATGACTTGTGCTCCATTATTAAAATCGCCAAATTGTGCTTCCCAAATGGTTAAACTGTTTGGACTTGTTAAAGAGTAGCCATAGTCAAATCCTAATACTCCATATTCCGACAGAGGTGAATTGTAGATTTCAATTTTTGCTTGCTTATTATTAATGTGATTTAATGGAGTGTATTCTTCTTCCGAATCTTCCAATCTTAAAACGGAATGGCGATGAGAAAAAGTACCGCGGGCAACATCTTGTCCACTCAAGCGGATAGGTATTCCTTCATTTAAAAGGCTGCCGTACGCCAGTTGTTCGCCCATGGCCCAGTCAATAGCATTACCGTCCAATACCATTTTTTTACGGGTTGATAAAAGTTGGGTCGTTTTTCTGAACAGCTTGGTATTTTCAGGGAAATCAGTGATTTTATCACCAATTTCAAACAAAATTTCTTTGCTTAAACTTGTATCAGGTGAGCTTTCAAAATCTTTATCTACAGCTTTTCGAATATTTTTCCAGATTTCCTCTAGAAAGAAAGAAACATGTGTTTTTTCAATTTTTTTGGAATCTTCAAAGCTTCTTTCAAACAAAGAGTTTCGCTTAGTTTCCCGTTCATTTATTTCCTCTTGACTTATGCTACCCAGTTTAAGGAGCTTTTCTTTATAGATTTCATATGGATTGGGATGTTTAGCGATTTCTTTATAAAGTAGAGGTTGAGTGAAACGTGGCTCATCGCCTTCGTTATGACCATATTTTCGATAACATAAAAGATCTATGAAAACATCTTTATGAAATTTTTGCCTGTATTCAATTGCAAAAAGAATGGCATGTACAACGGCCTCAACATCATCGCCATTTACGTGGAAAACAGGTGATTGAATAGATTTCGCTAAATCGGTGCAATAGGTGCTGGTTCGCCCATCCAGATAATCTGTAGTAAAACCAATTTGGTTATTGATGACCAAATGTATTGTGCCGCCGGTTTGGTAACCTTTAAGTCCCGACATTTGAATGACTTCGTATGTAATTCCTTGGCCTGCAATGGAGGCATCACCATGAATCAGTATTGGGCTTATTTTATTGGCATCTCCATCATAGTCGTGATCTATTTTTGCCCGCACAATTCCTTCAACAACAGGATTTACAGCTTCCAAATGAGAGGGGTTAGGGCTCAACGTAAGTTTTACTTTCTTCCCCTTAGTTGTTTTCCGCGAAGCTGTGTACCCCAAATGATATTTTACATCACCTAATAAATATTCATCATCAAATTCTTTACCTTCAAATTCGCTAAAAATATCACCAAAAGGTTTTCTTAAAATATTGCCTAAAACATTTAATCGGCCTCGGTGGGCCATCCCAATTATAAATTCCTTATTACCAAGATTGGCGCCTTGTTCCATAATTGCATCCAGAGCAGGAATAAGTGATTCGGCACCTTCAAGAGAAAAACGCTTTTGACCGGGAAATCTTTTATGTATAAATTTTTCGAAGAAAACTGCGCGTCCTAATTTTCTTAATATGTATTTTTTGTCTTCGAGGGTAAAAGGGTAAGCATTTTTTGTTGATTCCATGCGCTCGCGCATCCAGTTGACAATTTCTGTATTACGAATGTATTCGTATTCAACCCCAACAGATTTACAATATGTTTCTTTCAGGTGAGAAATTATATCGTTTAAACTGCTTCGCCCGATTCCAATCTCTGTACCTGCTTGAAAAAGTTTGCTTAGGTCTGATTTCGATAAACCAAAATTTTCAATATCTAGGGTAGGAGAGTAGGAGCGGCGTTTCCTAACCGGATTGGTTTCTGTAAATAAGTGACCACGCTGACGATATGCATTGATCAGGTTTATAACCTTGAATTCATCAGGGTAAACCCTAACATCTTTTTCGGATTGAGAATAATTGGTTCGTGAAAATTCAAAACCTTCAAAAAACAATCTCCAGCTTTCGTCAACCGAATTCGGATCTTCTAAAATTTTTTGGTAAAGATCCTCAATCATTTCAGGATCAATTGTATTTAAGTAGGAAAATTTATCCATCCTTTATTTTTCTTTAGTCTTAATAAGCAAAATTACAAATTATTTAAATAGCTTATTTACAGTACTTGTAGTTAATTTTTTCACAATAAGAAAAATAAAAAAAGCCAGCCGAAATTCGACTGACTTTAAATGTTATGAATTTTACTAATGTAAATTCTATTCCGGTTCGATCGCTTCAACTGGACAAACGTCTGCACAAGATCCACAGTCAGTGCAAATATCTGGATCAATTACATAGATATCACCTTCAGCAATTGCGTCAACTGGGCATTCGTCAATACATGTACCACAAGCAGTACAATCATCAGTTATTTTGTAAGCCATGATTTTATTTTTTTTGTTAATATTTGATGAATTGATAGTGCAAATATACGTAGTTTCTATAAATCAAATAGCTCAAGATTAATTTATATAAATTCTAAATAATATGATTTAAACATATTAAATTTTCTTCAAAAAACTGACAATAATACAATACCTTTTTATCAAGTTTTTTAGTAATAATTTATTCTTAGAATATAGCTTAGCTGTTCTGCTTTTA
>JAOZQX010000032.1:5642-9574 GCA_029931995.1 Bacteroidales bacterium | reverse complement strand
CTGAGGTTAGGGCGTTTATTCCTAAAGTTCCGGTACTGGCCTTAACTGCGACGGCTACAGCTAAAATTATTATCGATATTCAACAAAAACTCAATTTTAAATCCGAAAACGTCTTACAGCGTAGTTTTGAACGAAAAAATCTGACTTATGTAGTTCTACATGAAGAGGATAAGCTAAAGAAACTTCTATATATATTAAATAATTCCAGAGGGTCGGCCATTGTATACGTTCGAAATCGTCGTAAGACAAAAGAAATTTCTTCTTTTTTGAATAAGAACAAAATTGGAGCTGGGTTTTATCATGCGGGTTTAGATAACGTTGTGAGATCGAAGGCTCAGGATGACTGGATGAGTGGGAGAGTGCCGATTATTGTGGCCACCAATGCTTTTGGAATGGGTATTGATAAACCGGATGTTCGTATTGTTGTACATATGGATTTGCCTGAGAATCTAGAGTCCTATTTTCAAGAGGCTGGCAGAGCAGGGAGGGATGAGAAAAACTCTTTTGCATTTATTTTGTACGAGAACAGTGATATCCTGAATTTGAAAAAAAGATTTGCGCTGAGTTTTCCGAAAATTAAGGAAATCAAAAATATTTATAATGCACTTGGTAACCACCTACAATTGGCTGTAGGCAGTGGAAAAGATCAGAGCTTTGATTTTGATTCAGCTGAATTTTGCGAGAAGTTTAAATTCTCAAATTTGATCGCTTATAATTCATTGAAATTTTTAGAAAAGGAAGGGTATTTAATGCTAAGTGAGGGGCTGAAAAACCTTTCACGATTATATATTCGATTGAATCGTGAGAATTTATATCGCTTTCAAGTTGAAAATCCGTTTTACGATGCGTTTATCAAACTTCTTTTGCGCTCTTATAGTGGATTGTTTACCGATTTTGTTGCCATTAATGAAGCTGAAATAGCAAAACGAGCAAATGTTGAGGTCGAAGCTGTGAAATCATATTTAAACAGATTGGTGAAATTTGAGCTTGTTAATTATGTTCCTCAAAAAAGTAAACCTCAAATTATTTTTACAAGTGAAAGACTGGATTCTAAAAATTTGCATATTTCAAAAGAAACATATCAATATAGAAAACAAGCAGCAAAGGAACGTTTACAAAGTGTTGTAGATTATGTGCAATCTGATAATCGTTGCCGGAGTCGGCTATTGCTGGCTTATTTTGGAGAGGCTGAAACAAGAAAGTGTGGAAAATGCGATATTTGTCGGGAGCGCAATAATTTAGATGTAAATGAGTTAGAATTTGATAATATTCTTGAAAAGATTAAACCTCTGTTGAAAAATCGTCCTCATTTTTTACAAGAAGTTATTGATAAATTCCCCGAACTTGATGAAGATAAAATAATAGAAGTAGTTCGTTGGATGCAGGATAATTATAAAATTGAGACCACTGAAGATAACCAACTTAGGTGGTCTAGTCAGTCTCGCCTGAAGTTGTAATTTGCTTATGAAACTTAAACATGATTTTTATATAAGAGATGACGTTGTACAAATTGCCCGAGATTTGCTTGGAAAATATTTGATGACTAACATCCGTGGTATTATTACGGGAGCTAAGATTATTGAAACCGAAGCGTATGCTGGAATAACGGATAAAGCTTCTCATGCTTATGGAGGGAAGCGTACTCCCCGAACTGAGATTATGTATTCAGAAGGTGGTCGTTCATATGTTTATTTATGTTATGGAGTCCACTATTTGTTTAATGTAGTAACCAATATTGCCGAAATTCCTCATGCTGTTTTAATTAGAGGTGTTGAAGCTGTTGATGGAACAGACGAAATGCTTAAAAGAACAAATAAAAAGAATTTGAATCGTATTAGTGATGGACCAGGAAAACTAACGAAAGCACTTGGAGTTAATTTGAATTTCAATAAGCTGGAATTAAGTGGAGATAGAATTTGGATTGAGGATAGGGGGGGGATTATAACAAATGACAAAATTTTAATTAGTTCTCGCATAGGTGTTGAATATGCAGACGAAGATGCCAGACTTCCGTATCGGTTTAATTTAATTCAATAAAAAAAAGGCCTGCATATCTGCAAGCCTTTTTTCCTTAAATAACCTTTAAAATTATACAGTTGTAGCCAGATCGTTACCAGCTTTAAACTTAACAACTTTTTTGGCGGCTATTTTAATTTCTTTTCCAGTTTGTGGATTTCTTCCTTTTCTTGCTGCTCTTTTAGCTACAGAGAAAGAACCGAAACCTACTAAAGCAACTCTATCACCTTTTTTAAGGGCTCCAGTAGTGGCTCCAATGAAAGAGTCAAGAGCTCTTTTTGCGTCAGCTTTGGTTAGTTTTGAATCTGCTGCAATTGCTTCAATTAATTCTGCTTTGTTCATTTTACTTGGGTTTTAGTTAATAATTATATTATCGAAGAACTGCAAATTTATAAGATTATGAAAGAAATGCAAGTAAAATGCGCTAAAACCCCCGAAAATGTTAATAAAACTGAGATTTTGTTAATAACTGGGGCTGTATTTTGTGAAAAATCACAAATCTTCTGTAAGTATTGATATTGTTAGTTATTTAACAATATGGCTGTTTTTGAACTTGAATCCACGTAAGAAATCAAAAATTTTCATTTGTTTTTTTCCTTCAAGTCGAATTTCTTCTAAAAACACCCATCCGTCTGAGCATTTAACTTTAAGATAGGTTTTTTGATCGCTCTCTAAGCTGCCTGTTTTCTCGACTCTTTTGGATGATTCAAAATGGGATTTGTAAATTTTTAAGTTGAGTTTTTTTTGATCTGGTGTAAGTAAAAAAGTATAAGCGGCAGGGTAAGGACTCAGACCCCGAATTAAATTATTAATGTTTTCTCCTTTTTCTTCCCAATTTATCCGGCAGTTTTCTTTGTTGAGTTTAGGTGCGTGTTTGAGATTGGCTTCTTGTTTCAAAGTTTCTTTTTGAGCTATAGGTTCAATTTCTCCCTCGACGATATCTTTTGTTGTTTTTAAAACCAACTGACCACCTATTTCCATTAGTCGATCGTGTAAGTCTCCTGCCGTTTCATTATTTAAAATATTTACTTCTATAAATGAAATAATATTTCCTGTGTCGATTTCATGATCTAAAAAGAAGGTAGTAACTCCGGTTTTGTTTTCACCATTAATTATAGCCCAATTGATAGGCGCTGCTCCCCTGTATTGAGGAAGTAAGGATGCATGCAAATTGAATGTGCCTAAGGATGGCATATTCCACACTACTTCAGGTAGCATCCGAAAGGCAACCACAATTTGTAAGTTAGCATTCAGGGCTTTTAGTTGATTAATAAATTCTAGACTTTTTAAATTGCTTGGTTGAAGAATATTTAGATTATGTTTCAGCGCATATTCTTTTACTGCCGACTGCTTAATCTTTTTTCCACGGCCAGCTGGTTTGTCGGGTGCTGTAATAACACCTACAATATCATAGTTGTTTTTAACTAAAATATTTAATGAGGCAACCGCAAATTCGGGTGTACCCATAAATACGATGCGTATGTTTTTCATTCCCGAAATTTTATTTAAAGATAAAAAAATACCCAGCTAAAAAAGCCGGGTATTCAAATTATAAGATGTGAAATATTAATTGTCGGATAACTGCTTAGCGCGGGCAATATATTTTTCAATATCATTAGCCTCAGTGCTATTCTCGTAATCTTCCTGAATACGTTGATATACTTTTAAAGCATTTTTATAGTCGTTCAGGATTTCATAAGTTAGACCCGCCTTAAACAAAAAGGCCGGTACAGTAAATTCATTTTCATCTTCATTGGCAGCATCCATATAATACGAAGCTGCTTCGTCAAATTCTTTTAGCTCGGAGTAAGCATCTCCAATGGCTCCTAATGCCATAGGTGCAATGATATGATCATCAATTGAGAAACTCTTGAGATAATTAATTCAGTAAGAAAAAAGTAATTTCTCTTGAGAAG
>JAOZQX010000032.1:0-5632 GCA_029931995.1 Bacteroidales bacterium | reverse complement strand
GTTTTGCTGTTTTTGTAATTCCGTATTCATCGGCTACGTCAATGAATCCTAAATAGTTACCATCTCCGTAAAGGGCTTTGTCAAGAGAGTCTTTTTCAAAATACATTTCGGCCATGAATATTTGCGATTGGGCATCTTTTTCCATGGGTTGGACGATAAATTTATTATATCCGAAAAACCCTAAAACAATAACAACCAGAACGCTAATAATAATTGTTATAATTTTTTGATTACTCTCGATAAATTGTTCGGTTTTACTTAAAACCTCTTCTACAGCAACAATTTTGTCTTCAGTTTTGTCAATTTTTTTTGCCATTTTTCTTTATTTTGAAGTGCAAAAGTAGTTTTTTTTGTTGATAAATTAAACTTCTATCTAAAATTTTTAAAATGCTTTCTGTTGAAGATATTTGCATTTCTTTAACTTTGCTTATCAAATTAAAAACCTAATTAATATGAAGATTTACAAACTTTCATTTTTTATGATTCTGATGGCGTTACCATTACTGGGTTTCACTCAGAAATTAAATTCAAATTCAGAAAAAATATCATTTAGCGAGTGGCTGTACTCAGGAAATATATTTGTGAAAATGCCCATTGCAAATGATGATAAAGATATTAATAAAAAAACTTTCAATCAGAAATCGCTTTTGCAATTCAATCAAGTTGATGTTGCGAAACTTCGACCTGCTCAAGGGGAAGAGTCAACATTTTCAGACACAAACTGGGAAGTTGTAAAAGCTGATAAAGAAGGTTTTGCGACTGCAAAAATTAATGGCAAGACAGAGAATTATCAAATTCAATATTTTGTTACTTATATTGAAGCCAATCGATGGGTACAGGCTGAGCTATCTATTCAGTCGTCTGATATGCTCGAAGTTTACTTGAATGGAAAAGCTATTGGCGGGATATACTCTATTGAAGATGAAACAGCATCTTTTAGTAAAAAACTGAAACTCGAAAAACGAAATTACACTCTTGTATTAAAAGTTTTAAGCAAAGCTGAGAAAACTAAAAAAGTAAAAATTGCCGCTACTGTTAATCTGGATGAACCTTATTCAAATTTTGATTTGAATATATCGACAAATCCTGAACACTACATGGATATTGCCCATGTTTTGGAAGGTCCGAGGGTTAATTCGGTAAAGGTTTCGGCTGATGGAGAATATTTTTTGGCTGAATATAGTGAAGTAACTCCACCTGAGGGGAAAAGGCTTCGCTGGATTGAAATCTATGAACTGCAAACAAAACGTTTAGTGCGAACTATTCGAGATCATAATTATCGCAATATTGTTTGGCTTCCTTATGGGCATCAGTTTTCTTATTTGAGTGGAAAAAATCTTTGGATTAGCAATGCTGAATCTGGTGAGTTGAATCTTTTAGCTGAAAATTTAGGTGCTGGTGACTTTAGTTGGTCAAAGGATGGCTCTTTTATTATTTATTCAGTTTCGGAAGATGCCCCAAAGAAAAATGAATTAGCTCAGAAGCTTGAGAACATGCAGGATCGTTGGCCATGGTGGAGATCTCGCTCATTCTTATACAAACTTGATGTTAAAACTGGTTTAAAGCAGCGATTGACTTTTGGAAATCTTACAACTGATTTGCACGACATTAGCTCCGATGGTTCAAGGATTATTTATAGTGAATCGATGATTAATAATTCTGAACGCCCATTCTCAAAACAATATTTGTATGAGCTAAATCTTGAAACATTAAAATTGGACACTCTTTGGGTGAAATCTTTTGGTGGTTCGGTTAGTTATTCTCCCGATGGAGAAAAACTTTTGGTAACCGGAAGTCCGGCTATGTTTGGTAATATTGGTGTTAATCTTGTGAAGCAAAAACTCCAAAATGATTACGATGACCAGGCATATATTTATTCATTGAAAGATGAAAGTGTAAAAGCAATCACCCATAGTTTCGACCCTAAGATTGAGAATGGTTACTGGAAAAGTAATAATACGATCTATTTCAGAGTAGAGGAGAAAACATATAGAAATCTTTATAACTATAATGTGAAAGAGGATAGATTCAATAAAATTGAAACGGATCAGGATATTCTGGCTAACATAAACTTTTCAATAAAATCAGAATATGCAGGATTTACTTCACATGGAATAAATAATTCGAATAAGGCTTATATATTAAATCTTGAGACATCTGAAACCGAATTGGTTCTTAATCCTGAAAAAGAATTTTTTAAAAATGTAAAATTTGGTGAGATTGAAGATTGGGTTTACACTAAAGATGATGGTACCGAGCTAGATGGATTTATTTATTATCCTCCAAACTTTAATCCTGAAATGAAATATCCGGTCATTGTTTATTATTATGCAGGAACAAGCCCAATTAATCGTTCTTTCAGGGGGCGTTACCCAAAAGAATTATATACCGCTCACGGATACGTTGTTTATGTTGTAAATCCGAGTGGAGCGACTGGTTATGGACAAGAATTCTCAGCGGCTCATGTAAACAATTGGGGCGTCACTGTTGCAGATGAAATTATTGATGCAACCAAATATTTTACAGCGAATCATGAATATGTAAATAAGGATAAAGTGGGCTGTATGGGTGCTTCCTATGGCGGATTCATGACGATGCTATTAATGACCAAGACCGATATTTTTGCAACGGGGATATCTCATGCCGGCATCAGCTCGCTCTCGAGCTATTGGGGCGAAGGTTATTGGGGGTTTTTATATAACTCAACAGCTGCTGCAAATAGTTACCCGTGGAATAATAAGGAATTATATGTGGATCAGAGTGCATTATTTAGTGCTGACAAACAAGAAAATTCGCTTTTGCTTTTACATGGTGGAGCCGACACAAATGTTCCGGTTGGCGAAAGTATTCAATTGTTTGCTGCTTTAAAACTTGCCGGAAAATCGGTTGAGTTTGTTTCTATTCCGGGTGAGAACCACTGGATATTAAATTATAAGAAAAGAATTGTTTGGCAAAAAACCATTGCAGCCTGGTTTGATAAAGAATTAAAAGGTGAGACTCAGTGGTGGGATGACCTTTATCCTGACCCAAACCTGAAGTAAAATGGATTCAGAAATTAAGCAAAAGCTTTTAGAACATTTACTGGGATTTATCAGCGAAAATAAACGCTTAAAATTTGATGAAATTGTTCAATCCAGAACAAGGCATATCACTGTTGTTTTGGAGGATATTTTTCAGCCCCATAATGCCAGTGCTGTTTTGCGATCATGCGATTGTTTTGGGGTGCAGGATGTTCATATTATTGAAAACAGGAATACGTATGAGGTAAACCAGAATGTGGCACTGGGCTCATCGAAATGGTTAAATTTGCTTAAATATAATGAAGCTGATAATAATACTTTGGAAGCTTTTAAAAAACTCAGAAAAGATGGTTACAAAATTGTAGCTACGACGCCTCATAAACACGATCAATTATTGGAAGACTTGCCATTGGATGGAAAAATTGCTTTGGTTTTTGGTACCGAACTGGAAGGTTTATCTCAGTTGGCCATTGATGAAGCAGACGAGTATGTAAAAATACCAATGTATGGTTTTACCGAGAGTTTTAATATATCAGTTTCGGCAGCCCTAAGCCTTTTTTATTTAACCGAAAAACTTCGTAAATCAGGAATTAACTGGAGCTTAGGCCAGGAAGAAATCATTGATGTGAAATTAAACTGGGCTAAAAGTGTTATCAAAAAAGCTGATGTAATTGAACAGAATTTTTTAAAATCAATTATTTGATTGGGAGGCTATTCGCAGTTTTTTTTTCGGTAAAAATTTGTTAACTTTACTCAAAAATCAGTTTAATTTAAAGATTGAGTATTATGGGAAAAGGAGATAAAAAGACTAAACGAGGAAAAATTATAAAAGGAAGTTATGGTGTTCGCCGCCCAAGGAAAAAAAGTACAAGTCCGGTAATTGTTGAAACTAAAAAGAAAAAAGTAAAAAAAGCAGTTGAAATTATTGAGGAAAAACCGGAAGTTAAAAAAACTCCAGCAAAAAAAGTAGCTGCCAAAAAAGTTGAGGAAAAACCAAAAGTTAAAAAAGAAACAAAGGCAAAACCTGCTCCTAAAAAGTCTGCTCCTACAAAAGAAGAAAAACCTAAAGAAGAAAAACCTAAAGAAGAAAAGCCTAAAGAAAAGAAGAAGGAAAAGTAAGAAATTAACTAATAATATAATGATAGCAGGTAATTACAAATTGCCTGCTATTTTTTTGTACTCCCAACCTCTTTCCTCAAAATTTTTGTATTGATCGTAACTGGCGGCAGCAGGAGATAGTAAACAAGCTTTTTTTTGTCTCGTGATTTTAGGAATGTGTGCAAATGCTTCGCCAAGAGATTTGACAAATAAACAATTTTTCTTTTTTGTGAAAACGTTTTCAAATTCTTCCATCATTCTTTCCCCTGCAGGTCCCATAAAAATAAAATTACGAACCGACGAATTATTTAAAAAACGATATAAGTCTGAATAATCCAATCCGCGGTCAAAACCTCCCAGAAGCAAGGTGTCGGTTTCAGGGATTGCTTTTACAGCCATGATACTAGCCTCTGGTATGGTGGCAATGGAGTCGTTATAAAAATGAATACTTGCAAAATATCCCACATATTCCAACCGATGTTCTAAACTCTTAAAAGAAAGAATAGCTTTGTGAATCCCCCCCACACTAATTCCTTTTTGAGTACATGCAAGGATGGCTGCCATTAGGTTTTCTAGATTGTGTTGTCCAATCAAATTCTTTATTTCTTTTTTATGGATGATCGGTGTAAAGCACTTTTCTTCACGAATAAATATTTGATCATCTTCTAAAAAACATGCAGCCGTTTTTTTTGAAGAGTACCCTAATGTTTGATTTTTTGGAATGGATGTGTTTAAAAAACTTCTTATATTTTTTTGATCGGCATTATAAATTTGTATGCCATCTGGTTTCAAGTGCTCGAAAATTTGAGATTTTGCTTTCCCATAAGCCTCAAGGTTAGGATAATGATCCAGATGCTCAGGGAATAAATTTAAAAAGACAGCTATCGATGGTGATCTGCAAATATCCATTAATTGATGAGAAGACAATTCAAAAACCACAAGCGTTTCTCCCTTAATTTTTTCAATAATATCAAAAGGCGGACGTCCAATATTTCCAACTAATAATACGTCCTTATTGTTTTCTGTTAAGATATGATGGATGAGGCTACTTGTTGTGCTTTTCCCTTTAGTACCCGTAACACCAATGGTTTGTTTGCCAAAGAATTTTAAAAAAAGAGTAGTTTGCGAACTGATATTCTTTTCTGAATCGGGCAGAAAAATACCGGGGCTTTTTAGAACTAAATCAAATTTATATAATTCTGAGAGGTAATTCTCTCCCAAAAGAATAGTTGAATTAACATCTTCGTTTTCAAGCTTTATTGCCGCATTATTTTTTTTGTCAATATCTGCGATTGTAATTTTTTTATCGGGTAGCAATTTTCGGATAAGCTGATAGGATGATTGCCCCTCCTTGCCAAATCCAAGAATAAGAATCGTTTTGTTTTTTATATGATCCCTAATTTGTCTCATCCTAGTTTATTCTCGATAATCTCAAAAAAATGTGTTCCTAAAAAATGTTTTGTGTGTATTTTTTTAAAGTATTGTTTAATTTTCTCATACGATAATTCAGGATA
>JAOZQX010000324.1 GCA_029931995.1 Bacteroidales bacterium | reverse complement strand
TCGGAAGGTTTTCTAATTTTGAATGTTTTTCTAAGTCATTATTAATGTCAAAAATAGTCCTTAGTTTTTCAAGGAACCAGCGATCAATTTTTGTTTGCTCAAAAATTTGCTCAACGGTCCAACCATTTTGCATAGCCATGGCAATAACAAATATTCGCATATCAGTAGGGCGGGAGAGTTCTTTTTCAAAATCTACAATTTCTAGGTCTTTATTCCCCACAAATCCGTGCATTCCTTGCCCAATCATTCGTAATCCTTTTTGAATGGCCTCCTCAAAACTTCGTCCAATGGCCATAACCTCACCGACGCTTTTCATACTGCTACCAATCTCTTTGGAAACTCCCAAGAATTTTCCTAAATCCCAACGCGGAATTTTACAAACGATATAATCCAAACTTGGTTCAAAAAATGCTGTGGTGGTTTTGGTGACTGCATTTTTTATCTCCGGAAGGGCAAAACCAAGAGCCAATTTAGCTGCTACAAAAGCAAGAGGATAACCAGTTGCTTTAGAAGCTAAAGCGCTTGATCGCGATAAACGAGCATTGACTTCTATCACTCTGTAATCCTCTGAATTGGGATCAAGGGCATATTGAACATTGCATTCTCCGACGATTCCAATGTGGCGGATGATTTTAATAGAAAGTTGTCTGAGTTTATGATATTCGGCATTGGTTAAGGTTTGGGAAGGAGCTACAACGATACTTTCTCCGGTATGGATTCCTAGGGGATCGAAATTCTCCATATTACAAACTGTAATGCAATTATCGTAAGCATCGCGCACCACCTCGTATTCGACCTCTTTCCATCCTTTTAACGATTCTTCAACGAGTATTTGGTTTGAATATGCAAAGGCCTTTTCAGACATTATCTTGAGCTCTTCTTCTGTATCACAGAACCCGCTTCCTTGTCCGCCAAGGGTGTAAGCCGCCCGGATAATTACTGGAAACCCTAATTTTCTTACGGCATCTAAAGCTTCTTCGGTAGAGTTTACGGCCATGCTTCGAGCCGATTTTACATTGATCTCATTCAGTTTATTTACGAAAAATTCCCGGTCTTCGGTATCCATAATAGATTGGATGGGTGTACCTAAAACTTCAACATTGTTATTTTTTAGAATATTTTGTTTAAAAAGCTCAATGCCGCAATTCAATGCAGTTTGCCCACCAAAGGATAAAAGAATGCCTTGGGGCTTTTCTTTTTTGATTACCTGCTCAACAAAATAGGGAGTAACCGGAAGGAAATATATTTTATCCGCAATCTTTTCAGAGGTTTGAACCGTTGCAATATTTGGATTGATTAGAATGGTTTCAGCCTTTTCTTCTTTCAGAGCTTTTAAAGCCTGAGAACCAGAATAGTCAAATTCGCCGGCTTCCCCAATCTTTAAAGCTCCTGATCCAAGTACTAGTATTTTCTTTATTTTATTCATTGATATTTATCTAAAAGTGAAATAAAATCATCAAACAAGAAATCAGTATCTGTTGGTCCACTTGAAGCTTCTGGATGAAATTGTACAGTAAAAAATGGTTTTGATTTATGTTTGATTCCTTCGTTGGTGTCATCATTAATATTTTTGAAGAATGGATCCCACTCATCAGGAAGTGTTTTGTCATCCACAGCGAAACCATGATTTTGAGAAGTGATGTAGCCTTTTTTGCTCCCCTCCAAAAGAACAGGTTGGTTATGGCTTCGATGACCGTATTTTAATTTATAGGTTTTTGCTCCAGAAGCTAAAGCAGTGAGTTGGTGTCCTAAACAGATTCCAAAAATTGGTGTTTCTTCTTGAAGGGACTTTTTTAAATTTCTAATGGTGATATCACACATTTCAGGATTACCTGGTCCGTTTGAAATAAACAAACCATCATAATCCTCATCGTGATAATCATAATTCCAGGGAACACGAATAACGGTGCAATCTTTCTCAATAAAGTATCGGATGATGTTATTTTTCACCCCGCAATCGATCAGGAGAATGCGATATTTCCCATTGCCATATATTTTCTTTTCTTTTATGCTAACCTCAGCAACCAAATTATCTGCATTTGGATCGTATAATTCACAATCTATACTATTAATTATAATCTTACCCAGCATACATCCTTTTTCACGGATGTGTTTTGTCAATGCTCGGGTATCGATTCCGTATATCCCAGGTATTTTATTTTCTTTCAACCAATCGCCTAAACTTTTTTCTGCATTCCAATGATTATACTTAAATGAATAGTCAGAAATAATTAAAGCTGATACTTGAACTTTTTCGGATTCAAAAAATTTAAGCATCTGGTTTTCTTTATCTGTTCCGGGGACACCATAATTTCCAACCAAAGGGTAAGTGAGCGTCAGGAGTTGTCCTTTATAAGAAGGGTCAGTCAGACTTTCAGGATATCCGGTCATGGAAGTATTGAAAACTACTTCTCCAGATATTGAACCTTCAAATCCAAAAGAAAACCCTTCATATTCGTTACCGTCTTCAAGAATTAGTTTGGCTTTGGATGTTTTTAGCATGCGTTTGTTTGTTTAAGGGGTGACACCCTA
>JAOZQX010000031.1:1866-9618 GCA_029931995.1 Bacteroidales bacterium | reverse complement strand
ACGTCCGTTCGCCAAAGGCCAGTGAGGGAACAAAGCGGAGATCAACGTATTTTGTAACTTTTAGATTCCCAACAATCCCTACGGTGAGCCCCATAGTAGGTTTACTATGTACTCCATGTAATCTAATTTCATCAACTCCAATAAAATCAGAATAAGTATTTGAATCTGGAAGAGTGAGGTCTTCCGGTACATCAATCAAATCAGTGTTTGTTTTAAGACTGAAATCCATTTGATTTACTGCTACGAAAAATCCAAAATGATAAGGATTGTAGTCGTGTTCCTGAAGGTTCATTCTTACTTGTTGCGCCCGCATCGCTGAAGATAATAGCAACAAGCCGCTAAAAATAAATAGTATGAAAAAATGCCTGAGTTTCAATGGTAATTTTTTTTTGTTTAATGGATAACGAATGTAAGCATTTTTTATTTTTTACCACAATAAATTGTTGCAATTCCAAAACTTAAAGGAAACATTTTTAAATCTTTAAAGCCAACCAAATTCAGGTGCTTAAGAAACTCATCCCCGGAAGGGAACTTCTGAACTGAATCAGGCAAGTAGGTGTAAGCTGATTGATCTTTCGAAACGATTTTTCCTATCAAGGGAAGAATGTTCTTGAAATAAAAATTATATAATTGCTTAACAGGAAATTTCTTTGGTTTTGAAAATTCAAGCACCCAAATACGTCCATCCGTTTTAAGCACCCTATGCATGTCGGCTAATCCTTTATCAAGGTTTTCATAATTGCGAACCCCAAAAGCCACCATGGCGGCATCAAATTTTAAATCACTGAAAGGAATATCCTCGCTATCGCCAACTTGCAAACTAATGAGAGAATCAAGATTACGTTTTTTGATTTTTTCTTCGCCAACCTTAAGCATGCCTTCAGCAATGTCAATACCAATAATTTTTTCGGGTTTTATTTTTCGGGCTTCAATGGCGAGGTCGCCGGTTCCGGTAGCCACATCAAGGAGAACCTGAGGATGAAACTTCCCCATTTTTCGGATCATTTTTTTTCGCCAAAGAATGTCGATACCAAAAGACAGGAAGTGATTCAAAAAATCGTAATGCCCCGAAATATTATTGAACATATTTCGAACTTTCTCTTTTTTTCCTCCCTCTGATTGTACTTGCATGGATTAATTGATAAGCTTTATTTAGCGTAAAGTTTCTGGCTTTCTTCCAAGAGTTTTTCTTTATTGATGGGAACTACGCCTGCGTATTCACAAACCAAGCCTCCGGCCAAATTTGAGATGGATGCAATAAATTTAGGGTTTTGCTTGAGGACCAAACAAATGCTTGCAACGGCAATCACAGTGTCGCCTGCACCCGATACATCCGAAATAGAACGTACATGAGCTGGTAAAGTCAAAGTCGAGAAATTATCCCCACTATTTTTTGTGCTGGTAAAAACGCCATATTCCGATAAGGTTGTCATGATGATACGGGCGTTTAATTTTTTGTGTAAAGCAAGAGCTGCTTTTTCAAGACTGCTTATATTTTTCGGGTCAACATTTGCTTGTATTCCTTCTCGAAGTTCTTTTAAATTAGGTTTAAAAAAGGTTACGTCTTTAAATTCTAAAAAATTCTTCTTCTTGGGATCAACAGCCGTTATAACCTGATATTGGTTCGCAAGTTTTGTGATTTCTGAAATGGTTTGTTTAGTCAAGACTCCTTTGTTGTAATCTTGAAAAATGATGGCATCAATTTGTTCATTATTGATGATATCGGCAATAACTTTTATTAGTTGTTTTTCTTCCGAAGATGATAAATCATCGGTTACTTCTTCATCAACTCTGAGCATTTGAACATTGTTGCCAATTACCCTGAATTTAGTAGTGGTAGGTCTGTTGGTACTTTCAATAATTCCATGAGTAGGCATATTATCCTTTTTCATTAATTGGATTAATTCCTCTCCTTTGGCATCTTTGCCAATAACCGAGCAAATAATGGGTTCGGCTCCCAATGCTTTAATATTAACTGCAACATTGGCTGCTCCACCCAAACGGTTGCCTCTTTCTTTTACTGTAACAACTGGAACAGGAGCTTCTGGGGAAATACGGTCAACCGAACCCCAAATGTAGGAGTCAACCATAATATCGCCCACAATAATTATTTTGAGTTTATTGAAAGATTCAAATAATTGATTTAGGTCTTTTTTTGAAAACATAGGTAAATCTTCTGATTAAATAACAAAAATAGTTATTTCGGTGGATTTAAATAAGAGAGTAGCTAAATTATTAAATACCGTTATTCCGAACTTGTTTCGGAATCTTACTGTCCAGTATGTTTAGATCCTGAAATGAATTCAGGATGATGATTTTGTTAAAATTTGACGATGTTTTTATTTAAGTTCGGCAAGAGCCGATTTAATTCGTTTTACAGCTTCAATCAAAATATCATTCGATGTGGCATAAGAAATACGTATGCAGTTCGGGTCTCCAAAAGCACAACCTGGTACCAATCCTACGAATTTTTTCTCAAGAATATACATACACATATCTGCAGCATTCTCAATTTTAGTTTCCCCATTACTTTTTCCAAAATAAGAACTAACATCCGGGAAAACATAAAAAGCACCATCAGGCACATTGGTTTTTATATTCGGAACATCTTTTAACAAATCCAAAACAAGGTCGCGGCGTTCATTGAATATTTTGACCATTTCCTGCATTTCATTCGAAGTTTTCGGATCGGTTAGAGCTGCTTCAACTGCTGCCATTTGAGAAATAGATCCTGCACCCGAAGTATATTGTCCCTGGATTTTATTACAGGCTTTTGCAATAAATACAGGAGCAGCTATATAACCAATTCTCCATCCGGTCATGGCATAACCTTTTGATACTCCGTTTACGATAATTACCTGATCTCTGATAAAGTCAAACTGAGCAATGCTTTCGTGCTGTCCTTTGAAATTAATGAACTCATAAATTTCGTCAGAAATAATATAGATGTTTTTGTGTTTTGCAACAACTTCTGCAATAGCCTTTAACTCTTCTTTAGAATAAACGCTACCTGTTGGATTGCAAGGAGAACTAAAAAGAAGAACTTTGGTTTTATCGGTAATGGCAGCTTCTAGTTGTTCGGCCGTGAATTTAAACTCGTTTTCAACACCGGCTTTTATGTCCACCATCGTACCTTCGGCAAGTTTCACAATTTCCGGATATGAAACCCAAAATGGAGAAGGAATAATCACTTCATCGCCAGGATTAACTAAAGCGTACATAACATTTGCAATGGATTGTTTGGCTCCATTAGAAATAATTATTTGTTCAGGGGCATAGTTTAAACCATTATCTCTTTTCAATTTTTGAGATACTGCTTTCAGCAAAGCAGGATAACCATTAACGGGAGTGTAGTGGGTGTGATTATCGTCAATTGCTTTTTTTGCAGCTTTTTTAACGGATTCAGGCGTATTGAAATCGGGCTCACCAATACTGAGGGCAATAACATCATAGCCTTTTTCTTTAAGTTCACGGCTTTTCTGAGTCATTTTTAGGGTTGCTGATTCTGATAAATTTTTAACCCTGTCTGATAAAAATTCCGTATTCATTTTAAATATTTTAAGTTTTTTTATCTGAAAAATAGAGAGCAAATATACTAATTTCGGACATGATTTTATTAAGAATGAGTAAATATTATTTTTGTATAGATGTTTTTAAATCAAGCTGTAGAGAGGACTTGAAGCCTGTATTAGACATTCAATGAAAATTTGTAATTTCGCTATTGAAAATTTAAGATGAATAAACAAATCAATACCATCGTTTTTATTGGAAGTGGCAATGTAGCTACCCGATTGGCTGTTGCATTGCAAGAAATGAAAAAATCCATTCTACAAGTTTATAGTCGTAGCGAGAAGCGAGCGGGTATTTTGGCCAAAAAGTTGGGTGTTGGTTTTACAAGTAATCTTTCAAATGTAAATCGTGAAGCTGATTTGTATATTTTGAGTGTTTCGGATAACGCCTTGGAAGAGATTGTTGAAAAACTTGATTTAGATACTCAGTTTATTGTGCATACTTCCGGTACCAGTTCGATGGATGTTTTGAATAAATTTGACAGTTTTGGTGTGTTTTATCCTTTGCAAACATTCTCTACGGAAAAAAACATTTCTTTCAAAAATATTCCACTTTGCATTGAGGCTAATTCTGCCGAAAATTTGGAATTACTTCAGGATTTAGCTGCGATAATTTCTGAAGATGTTCAGCAAATAAATTCGGAGCAGAGAAGAGCTTTGCATGTAGCTGCCGTTTTCGCAAATAATTTCACGAATTATATGTATGCTGTGGCCGAGGATATCCTTCAGGATAATGATTTGCCTTTTGATTTATTGAAGCCATTGATAGAGGAAACAGCTGAGAAATTGAAAGCTCATATTCCGCACGAAGCACAAACCGGTCCGGCACGCAGAAACGATCAGAAGACGATTGAAGAGCATCTTAAAATTTTAAAAGCGCATCCTGAATATCAAAAAATATATCAATTAATTTCTGAACAAATAAAAAGAAAACATCACTTGAATGACAAATTATAAAGAACTTTTGAGCAAGATCAATACCTTCGTTTTCGATTACGATGGCGTATTTACAAATGGAATTGTTTTTTTAATGAACTCCGGCGAGCCACTTCGGACAGCTAATGTTAAAGATGGTTATGCTTTGCAATTAGCAAATAAAAAAGGCTACCGTATTCTCATAATTTCGGGGGGACGTTCCGAGTCGATGACTAACCGATTTAAGCTTTTAAAGATCAAGGATGTTTATTTGGGTGTGGAAGATAAGATCAAGGTTTATCACGAATATCTTGAAAAACATGGCTTGAAATCTGAGAATGTTTTATATATGGGCGACGATATTCCGGATTATGAGATTATGAAAGATGTGGGGGTAGCTACCTGCCCGGCTGATGCTGCTGAGGAAATCAAAGAAATTGCTCATTATATTTCTCACCAGAGTGGTGGCAATGGCTGTGTCCGAGATGTAATTGAACAGGTGTTAAAGGTTCAGGGAAAGTGGTTAAATGATGATGCCTATAAATGGTAATCCAAATTTAAGATTATGTTGGCAGGAGTTCTATCAATTCAAATAATTCAACTTCAATATTAGGATGCTAAAACAATTATTGGAACGAAAAATTATTTTGGCTTCGGCTTCGCCTCGCCGACAATATTTAATAAAAGATTTAGGTTTAAACTTTGAGGTTAAAACTAAAGAGCTTGAGGAAGTTTATCCCGATCATTTGAAAGGGAAGGACATCGCCCTTTATCTTGCCGAGCTTAAAGCCAATGCTTTTCATGATGATGAAATTCCTGACGATGCAATTTTAATAACTGCCGACACCATTGTTTGTCTGAACGATCAAGTGCTTGCAAAACCAAAAAATTATGAGGATGCTTTTCAGATTTTAACAAGCCTCTCAGGGAATAAGCATGAGGTTATCACTGCTGTGTGTTTGCGCTCGCATAAAAAAACCATTAGTTTTTATGCAAGTACCGAAGTTTATTTTAAAGAATTAAGCAAGGAAGAAATCTATCATTATATTGAAAATTACAAACCCTTTGACAAGGCTGGTGCTTACGGTATTCAAGAGTGGATTGGCTATATTGGTATTGAGCAGATAAGCGGTTCGTTTTATAATGTGATGGGTTTGCCGATTCAACGACTGTACGAAGAACTCCTAAAATTTTAATGTTGAATACTGAATGCTCAATGTAAAATGAAGATTAATTTATTTCTACATTGGGTATTCTGCATTTTACATTCTTAATTTCTAATTATATTTGTTATACTTTTGTTGAGCCTTTTGAGGCATTAATTTGAATATTTTAGATGAAAAAGCCTACAATACTTATTACCAATGATGATGGCATTAATGCCGGAGGATTACGTTATTTGATTTCGATAATGCGTGAGTTGGGCGATGTGCTGGTTGTTGCTTCCCAAAAATCTAATTCGGGGCAAGGCCATGCTATAACTGCACGTGCTCCCCTTCGCTTGGATTTGGTTGAAAAAACCGAAGGATACACCGAATATGTTAGCAATGGTACACCCGTTGATTGTGTAAAATTGGGCGAACAAATTATTTTGAAACGCAAACCCGAACTAATTGTAAGTGGAATCAATCATGGTTCAAACGCTTCGGTAAATATTATGTATTCGGGTACGATGGCTGCTGTGATTGAGGGCTGTATTGCCGGAATTCCTTCTATTGGCTTTTCATTGAATGATTATGAAAACTTGGCCGATTTTAGTGCCTGTGGCAATTTTATTAAGGAAATATCTACGAAAGTATTGAACGAAGGATTGAGCGACGGTGTTTGCTTAAATGTAAATATTCCGGCTGTGCCGAAAGACCAAATTAAAGGTGTGAAAATTTGCCGTCAGGCGAATGCTCGATGGGTTGAGCAGTATGAAGAGCGGAAAGATCCCCGCAGTCGTGATTATTACTGGCTGACCGGCTATTTTGAAAAACTGGAGGAAAGTGAGGAAACCGATCAATGGGCTATGGAAAATAATTATATTTCAGTGGTTCCGGTTCAGTATGATTTAACTTCGCATAAATCGCTTGATAAAATAAAATCTTGGAACTTAAATGGCTATGGATTATAAAAAAGATTCGCATATATTTGGCGGCCTGATTGGCTTAGCTCTCCCGGTATTGGTTTATCTTTTATTGGTTGTAATAGCTTTTGGTGTGAAGTCGATATTTACAGTTGAGACCTCCTCTTACTTTGAAGCAATGCGTTTGATAAGTATTGCCGCAAACTTGCTTGTGATGCGTTATTATTTTGTGAAATCAAAATTTGAGTTGACCGGCAGGGGTATTTTATTGGTTACTTTTATATATGTGATTGTATATTTTTGGGTTCATTAATTGAATAATAGATGCGTTATTATATCATAGCCGGAGAAGCAAGTGGAGATTTACATGCCTCTAATTTAATGAAGGAGTTGAAGGCTCAGGATTCGAAGGCAACATTTCGTTGCTGGGGTGGCGATTTGATGCGGGCTCAAGGTGCTGACTTAGTAAAACATTATCGTGATTTAGCTTTCATGGGTTTTGTGGAGGTAATTGCGAACATCCGCACCATTGCTAAAAACCTAAAACTTTGCAAGCAAGATATTTTAGAAGCCAAACCGGATGTACTTATTTTAGTCGATTATCCGGGTTTTAATTTACGCATTGCCGAGTTTGCCAAAAAACATAATTTCAAAGTAATTTATTATATCTCTCCCCAAGTGTGGGCATGGAAAAAATCAAGAATTCATAAAATCAAAAAAACGGTGGATCGAATGATCACCATCCTCCCTTTCGAAAAGAATTTTTATAAAACCTATGATTACGATGTTGATTTTGTGGGGCATCCTTTATTGGATGTGATTAAGGATTTGGAGAAACCCGATGCAAAATCATTTAGACAAGAAAATCAATTGGATGAAAGGCCAATCATCGCTTTATTACCGGGTAGTCGAAAACAGGAAATATTAAAGATGTTGAATAAAATGCTCCAGATTGTTCCATTCTTTCAAGATTATCAATTTGTAATTGCAGGAGCGCCCAGTATCGATAAAGATTTTTATGTGAGTACGATGGGTGCTCAAAAGGTTAGAGCTATATATTCAAGAACTTATGAGCTTTTACAATTGGCTGAGGCAGCCTTGGTAGCCTCCGGTACAGCTACTCTGGAAACGGCTTTGTTTGAAGTCCCTGAAGTGGTTTGTTATAAAGGGAATGCTTTGTCAGTGCAAATTGCCCGCCGA
>JAOZQX010000031.1:0-1856 GCA_029931995.1 Bacteroidales bacterium | reverse complement strand
CGACTAATAAAAATTAAATTTATTTCTTTGGTTAATCTGATTATGGATCGATTGGTAGTAAAAGAATTAATCCAACAAGATTTGAATATCGACAATTTAAAAGCTGAGCTGAATAATATTTTAGCCGATTCACCTGCCAGAAAAAAAATGCAATCCGATTTTAAAGAATTGAAAAAGAAACTCGGTGGTGAAGGGGCTTCTGCTAAGGCCGCTGAAATTATTCTTTCCGAACTCTAAGAGACAAATTCTGTTTTAAGGAATTAATCACAAAGCAACGTCTTTGTGACTCATGAATTATTGGCATAACTATCCGTTTGTACGCATTGTAATCCCTTTTATTCTTGGGATAATTTTAGTAATTAATTTTAATATTTTTGTGCCGTTTTGGCTTTTTGCCACTGTGTTTTTTATTTGTTTCTCCCTGACTTATTTTTCCAAACTCCGAACCTATAGATTACGAAATTGGTATGGGGTGTTTGTATTTCTGTTGTTTGTGATATTGGGAAATAATTTAACACATCCCCAATTTATTAAACCAAAGATTCCATCAAAACATAATATTCAGGCGATATCTGCACACATTATTGAACCACCGATGAAACTGAGAAAACGGTTAAGGTTATTGTGAAAACAAAAATTTTATGTACTTCTGATACATGCAAAACTCAGTCAGTTAAAGCCTTGCTTTATTTGCAAAAGGATAGTTTCTCTGAAGAACTACAGTTTGGAGATGAGATTTTGCTTACTGTAGGTTTGGATACTTTGAAGCCTCTAATGAACCCTTATGCTTTTGATTTTAAGCGTTATTTGAAATACAAACAAATACATTTTCAAACGTATGTTCGCTCCAACCAATGGAAGTTGATTTCAAGAGGGAATGGGAATAAGCTTAAATTGTTGGCTAATAAAATTAGAATTTTTCTGCTCGAAACTTTAAGAAAACACGGTTTTGAGGGTGAGAATTTGGGCGTTGCTTCTGCCATACTTTTAGGTTACGATCAGGTACTCGATCCTGAAACCCGCGATGAATTTGCAGATGCCGGAGCTATGCATGTGCTTTGTGTCTCGGGTTTGCATGTGGGAATTATCTACCTCATTTTTTCATCCATATTTTCATTTTTAAAAAAGTATAGAAATGGAAATTTTATCAGAGGAATTCTTCTTTTGCTCGTAATCTGGCTTTATGCTTTTATCACCGGATTGTCGCCTTCGGTTCTACGAGCTTCGTGCATGCTCTCATTTATTATCATTGGTGAAAGCCTGAATCGTAAATCGTCGGTTTATAATTCTTTGGCTGCTTCCGCATTTTTATTGCTAATCATGAATCCGCTAATGTTGATGGAGGTTGGTTTCCAATTATCGTATTCGGCAGTGCTGGGTATCGTTTCAATCTATCCCATTCTCAGAAAACGGCTTTATGTTAAAAATAAAATTTTGCAAAAAATCAGGGATATTTTAGTTGTTTCTCTTGCAGCTCAATTGGGAACATTCCCTTTGGCTATTTATTATTTTCATCAGTTCCCGCTTTATTTTTTGTTCACTAATTTGTTGGTGGTTTCCTTTGCAGGGATAATTATCTATGTGGGTTTCTCGTTTTTTGCATTGTCTGCTGTGTCATACATAAACTTATTTCTCGCCTATATTTTGAAAAAATGTATAGGTTTCCTGAATTTTTATGTGGGATTTATTGAGTCTTTGCCCTCATCATCTTTAGAAGGATTGGTGGTCTCAATACCTGCTGTGATATTTATTTTTCTTTTGGTTCTTGCAGTTTTCAGATCAATATTGTTTCGAAACAAAAGCTGGTTTTATACTGCTTTAATCTCTGTTTTCTTCTTGGGTTTCTTATTTACTTA
>JAOZQX010000323.1 GCA_029931995.1 Bacteroidales bacterium | reverse complement strand
TGATAAAGGTCAAAAGCAAGGCTATTGGAAAAAATATGATGAAATGGGTTTTGTGCGTTACGAGGGTCAGTTTAAAAATGATATCCCGGTAGGGGAGTTCAAATATTTTTACCCAAATGGGAATGTGCGTGCGATTTCACAGATGTTTAATAGCGGGAAGGAATCTCGTACAAAGCTGTTTCATCGCAACGGAAAACTAATGGCCGAAGGCAAGTATTTTGAGCAAAAAAAGGACAGCGTTTGGAATTATTTTAGTGAGTATGATGGTGTTTTGCTCTCAACAGAAATTTATGTAAAAACCCTGAAACAAGGAGTGTGGAAGAATTTTTATCCCAATGCAGTTGTTGCTGAGGAAATTACCTATGAAAATAATATTCGGCAAGGTTCGTGGAAACAATTTTTTACTGATGGGTCTGTAAGGCTTGAGGGCTACTATTTGAATAATCGCAAAGAAGGTGATTTTAAAATTTATCATCCCAATAAACAGGTAGAAGTAAGCGGGATTTACCATAATGATTTAAAAGACGGATTGTGGGTACAGTTTGATGAAAACGGTGAAAAACTAAAAGAAGAAGAATATAAAATGGGTAAGCTTATTTTGGAAACAGAGTATTAGATTTGAAGAAATAAGATTTTTAATTTCAAATGTTAGTCAAAAATCCCTAATTAAAGTTCCTCATACGCAATAAATCCTTTGGGCGAAACATCTTTTAATGCTTCACGAGGATTGTGAAATTCTTCGCTCTCGTAAATTTCACGTAAAAGTTTTTCTCTGTTTTTATCATCCGCCAGATGAGCAATGCCAACGGCATGTTCGGCCAAGTTTAATCCTTTGGGATTAAATGCCCCGTTTTCGGTAACAATAATTACAGGGTCGGCAGCAATGGCTGTTGTAGTTATTCCTTCCGGACAAAGATCAACGATTTTTGATTGTCCTTTGTCTGTAGTCGATTTCATGGCAATAATGGCATTACCCCCTTTTGATAAATATGAGCCGCGCAAATAATCGGCCTGACCACCAATACCGCTATAAACCATGCGCGCTTTCAACGAATCAGCCCAAATATTTCCGTGCAAGTCAACACCCATGGCACTGTTAATGGCTGTCATTTTTGGTTGTTTGGCAATATTAATAATGCTATTGGTGAAATCGGAAGGCCGACTTTGAACAGAACTATTGTAATTATACCAGTCGTAACTTTCTTTTCCATCAGCTAAAAATATAGTTCCTCTTGAGAAACGAGCGGTTAAATATTTATTTGTAACAGCTCCTGCTTCAACCAATCGGCGCATAGCATCCGAAAATAATTCGGTAAAAATTCCCAAATCTTTTATTCCTTTTTTGATAATACCATCCGTAACAGCCTCGGGTACTTCGCCTATGCCGTATTGCAAAGTAGTGCCGTCATGGATGTAAAGTTCGGTAATCAACTCACCAATTTTTAATGATCTCTCATCGGGTTGCTCAACAGGGCTGTGCGGTAATTCATAATCTGTTTCAATCAAATAATCAATTTCACTTTCGTGGATAGTAGTTCCGATAATGAAAGGCATTTGTGTATTTTTCTCAGCAATCACAATTCCCTTTTTTTGTTTGGCTGTTTCAACAGCTGCCTGCACACCTTCAACAGTTGTTCCGTAACTGTAATTTCCACCCTGATCGGGTCCGCTAACCGACATGAAAACAATATTTGGTTGGATGTTTTCTCTGAGTTGACGAGGAATATCTGAGAGATGGACCAACTGATAAGAAGCTCTCCCGTCGTTCATAGCTGCCCGAGAATGTGGGCCGTTAAAAATTACGCGGTGGGTAATACGTTCGCATACTTCACGATCAAACAAATTACCAACATCTCCCAATAATAAGATGCTGAGAAGCTCAATATTTTTAATACTTTTATCTTTAGCTAATTGCTTTAATAAAATCTGTGGAGTAGCCGCATTTCCGGCAGTATAAATAATGTTTCCTTTTTTAATTATAGAAGCATTGATGGCATCTTCAACGTTTTTAATCAATTTCATATTATATAAGGGATATCTACTAAATTAAAATAAATTTAGCAATTGATCAATATTTCTTAAGACTTTACGCCCGGTTTGATCTAAACGCTTATGGCTTTGGTGTCCACCGGAAATAAGGATGCAATTACACCCAACAGATTCTGCAACCTCATGATCGTGAATGGTGTCACCTATTAGACAGCATCCATTAGGATTTAAATTCATTTCATCCAAAATTAAGATTGCATTTTCGAGTTTGCCAGCAGCATAATGATTATTGATGCCGGAAATTTTTTCAAAATATTGTGCTATTCCTTTTGATTTAACGGAGCTTAACAAAGCATCCTGTTTCATAGCTGAAATGATAATTTGTTTGAAGTTTTTATTTTTAAAGTTTTTTAAAATAAAATCGGCGTTTTTGTGCAAAGCTGCATTAGCCACCTGCTTGTTATATTCATTTATAAAAGCATCTGCCGGTTTGCTGAAGTCTTCTTTATTAAAATCAAAACCAGCTTTTACATAATAATCTTTTACAGGAAAAGTGAAAT
>JAOZQX010000030.1 GCA_029931995.1 Bacteroidales bacterium | reverse complement strand
AAAAAACAAAAAACTTTAACACAAAGTCTAACCTGGTACTTTTGATCAACGATATCAAAGATATTCCCCAAAACATTGTTGATTCAAATGAATTGAAATATATAAAACAACAACTCCAAAAGGAAAAAACCGAAGTAGTGATGCTAAATCATTTCCCTAACTGGGTTTTTATAGTGCTGCAGAAGAAAGAAAAAAATACTACCAAGCGCTACGAAAAATATCGCAGAAATGCGACTGAGACTGTTGAAATAGCCAATGCCGAAGAAATAAAGAATTTGGTTGTGGTTGATTTGATGAATAAAATGGAAGAAATACTGGCTTTTGCCGAAGGATTGATGCTGGCTAATTATCAGTTTTTAAAATATTTCACCAAAAACCTGGATTATAAAAAGAACACTCTTGAAACTGTAGAGGTGGTGTCGGGAAATATTTCGGTAAAACAACTTGAAGAGTTGAGCATTGTTGCTAAAGGAAATTTTGCCGCTCGCGATTTTGTGAACGAACCACTGGCTTACTTAACTGCCGAAAAATTTGCAGAAGACATCACCGAATTACTTTCAGCTACAAAAGCTAAAGTTGAGGTGTTGAACAAAAAGAAGATTGAGAGTTTGAAAATGGGTGGTTTGTTGGCCGTAAACAAAGGAAGTATCGATCCACCAACATTCACCATTATCGAGTGGAAACCTGAGAATGCAAAAAATAAAAAGCCCTACATTTTTGTTGGCAAAGGTGTTGTTTTCGACACTGGTGGAGTGAACCTTAAGCCTGGAGATTTCATGAATGATATGAAATGTGATATGGCAGGTGCTGCAGCTGTTGCTGGGGCTCTTTATGCCATTGCAAAAACCGAACTCCCGCTTCATGTGATTGGTTTTATCCCTGCTACGGACAATCGTCCCGACGGCAATGCTTATGTACCCGATGATGTAATTACCATGTTTGATGGTACGACCGTAGAAATAAAAAATACCGATGCCGAAGGCCGCCTTATTTTAGCAGATGCTTTGGCCTATGCCAAAAAATATGACCCCGAATTGGTTGTTGATATAGCCACCTTAACCGGATCGGCACAGCGAGCCATTGGGATTTATGGCATAGTGGCTATGGGGCAAGATTCGGATAAGGAATTTACCAAGCTTGACAAAAGTGGAAACTGCGTTCACGAACGTTTGGCTCATTTTCCGTTTTGGGATGAGTATGATGAGGAAATAAAATCACCCATCGCAGACATTAAAAACTTGGGTGGTGCAAATGCAGGCATGATCACCGCCGGAAAATTTCTAGCTCACTTTACCGATTATCCATACATTCATCTTGATATAGCCGCCCCGGCATTTTTAGAGAAAAAAGATCATTATCGCCCTCAGGGTGGAACAGGTGTTGGTGTTCGTTTGCTTTTTGATTTTATTAAGCAGAAAGCCTAAAATAAATTTATTACATTTGTGAAGTGGAGAAGATTGGTTTTATAGAAATAAAAATTACAGGTTCAAAAGGTAACCTTGACCTCTCACCCGACAATTACGATATTCGGGAGGTAATTGCTATACTTGAAAATGCCGAGAACTTACTTTTCCCTGGAGATAAACGGGATCGACCTACAATCAGTTATAAAATTGAAGAAGGTTCTGTAAAGCACATCCTTAAAACTTCCATCCAATACATTATTGGGTTTAATGCAATAATAGGGCAAGTTAACCAAGTCCAAAACATTGATTTTCTAGATATTTCAACCGCGAAAGCTTTTGAGAATATACAAGCGATTGCATCAAAACGCAATTATACTTTCAGTATTAAAACTTCCCTTATTAATTCCCACGAAGTAAATGTTGACAGAACCACAGACTTTATCAGGACAGAGGCTATTTGGGCTGATGCAGAATTCTATTTTTATGGTAAAGTAACCAATGCTGGAGGTAAAGACAAAGCAAATATTCATGTATTTACAGAAGAGTTAGGAACGGTTAGGGTACAAACTCCTATTAGTTTTTTAGAACGTTATGATGAAAATATGCTTTATAAAACTTTTGGAATTAGGGCAACAGGGAAACAACATTCAGAAACAGGTGAGATTGACACTTCAACCTTGAAGTTTATTGAGTTAGTTGATTATCAACCAACGTATGATGAGAAATATTTAAAAAACTTAAGGGATAAAGCAAAAAAATCCTGGCTTGGGAACATAAATCCAGATACTTGGTTAAAAGATATTAGAGGAGGTTTTGATGCATAAGGCTGTACTACTTGATACAAGTTTTTTTCTTCGATTTTTGAATGATAATGACCCATTGTTCGAAAATGCAGACGGATATTTCCGTTATTTTATTAAGGAAGAAATTTCAATGATGATATCTACAATTGCAATTGCAGAATATTGTGTTGGTGGAGATGTTCATGAATTGCCATTAAGAAATCTTCGGATAGTTCCTTTCAATCTTGACCATTCAAAACGTACAGGAGAATTTGCTCGAATTGTTTTTCAAAATAAAGGTAAACTGAAATTGAAAGAAAGAAATATCATTCCAAACGACTCAAAGCTTTTTGCACAAGCTGATTATGAACAATCAATTGAATTGTATCTTTCTTCTGATTCAGAAAGTTTAAAAATTTATAATCTTTTGAAAAAAGAAATTAACCCCAAATTCCAATTTATTGATTTAAATGTTCCTTTTCACGAAACTTTTGGGATACTTGATTTATAAATGAGATTGAAAATATACACATCCTGCCAAAATTCGGAATATTTTTTAGATTTTTGCTATTAACCTAGGCTCTTGTTCAGTATTAATTAGCAAATTATCTCATTAGCACATTATCCCATTATATCCTATCTTTGCTAACTAAAAATTACGCATATGCATAAATCTCAAGATAAAAACAGGAAAGTTAAAGTTGGTATTAGCCATGGCGATTTTAATGGTATTAGTTATGAATTGATTATAAAGACATTCACCGATAATCGCTTGTTGGAATTATTTACACCTATCGTTTATGGTTCATCAAAAATTGCTTCTTTTTTTCGCAAGGCTTTGCATGTGGGCGATTTCAACTTTAATCTTATTAAAAACAATGAAGCTCCAAATCATAAGCGGGCAAATTTAATTAGTATTCATAACGATGAGGTAAAAGTTGAAATGGGCAGATCGACTGAAGTTGCTGGAAAATTAGCTTATGCTGCATTGGAAGAAGCGGTTGAGGGATTGAAACTCCAAAACATTGATGTGCTTGTTACGGCTCCAATAAATAAACACAATATTCAATCGGAGAATTTTGATTTTCCTGGTCATACAGAATATTTGGCGAAAAAGTTTAATGCTGATAATCATTTAATGTTGATGGTTTGCGAAAATTTAAGATTGGGTGTAATCACGGGTCATATTCCATTAAAAGACGTTCCATCTGCACTTTCTGTTAACTTAATTATGAGTAAGATCCGTACAATGAATGAAAGTTTGATTAAGGATTTTGGAATTCGTAAACCAAAAATTGCTTTATTGGGATTAAACCCACATTCGGGCGATGAGGGTTTATTGGGGAAAGAGGAAAATGAACTTATTAGTCCGGCCATTAAAAAATCGTTTGAAGAAAACATTTTAGTTTATGGGCCGTACCCTGCCGATGGTTTTATTGGTGCACGCAGCTACCGCAATTTTGACGGAGTACTTGCTATGTTCCACGATCAGGGTATGATTGCGTTTAAATCATTGGCGTTTGATTCAGGTGTTAATTTTACAGCCGGACTACCAATTATTCGGACTTCTCCGGCACATGGCACAGCTTATGATATTGCAGGAAAAAATTTAGCCTCAACCGAATCGTTTCGTAAAGCGATTTATTTGGCATTGGATATTTACAAAAACCGTAAAATGCATGATGAGCTGAATGCAAACCCATTGCAACATGCCGAGGAGGAAGTCTATAATAATAAGAAAAACAACACTCAGGAAAAAGCTGAAAACTAAAACAATATTGTATGTCGAATTTCGAATATTCGATAAGCGAATTTACAACGATTGTAAACGGCAGGCTTTTCGAAGGAACTACTAAGCAAAATAAAATCAGTGATATTTTAATCGACAGTCGTCGGTTGATTACGGCCAAACAATGCGTATTCTTTTCGCTTGTAAGCAAACGCAATAATGGTCATAAATATATTGATGAGCTATATAAAAAAGGGCTTAGGCATTTTGTGGTTTCCAAGCTACCCGATAATCCGGAAAAATTTAATAAAGCAAACTTCATACTTGTCGAAAACACTTTAGCGGCTTTACAAAGTTTAAGCGCATATCGCCGGAAACAGTTTGATATACCGGTGATAGGAATTACGGGAAGTAACGGAAAAACCATTGTTAAAGAGTGGTTGTATCAATTGCTCAATGATGATAAAAATGTTATTCGTAGCCCCAAAAGTTATAATTCACAAATAGGAGTTCCTCTATCGGTTTGGCAAATGAATGCTTCGCATGATATTGGGATTTTTGAGGCAGGTATTTCTGAGGCCGATGAAATGGAAAGATTGCAAAGCATTATCCAACCAAACGTCGGAATTTTCACAAATGTGGGCCATGCGCACGACGAAGGTTTTATAAATCATCAGCAAAAAGCGGGAGAAAAACTAAAATTATTTACTAAAGTTGACACCTTGGTTTATTGTGTCGATCATTCGATAATTCATGGCGTGATTATTCGTTCGGGGATATTGGAAAACGTAAAACCATTTACCTGGAGTACAAAAACCGAGGCCAATCTGTTTATCTCAAAAATTGAAAAAGAATCTCAGGGAGCCAAAATTCTTGGAAAATGTAAGGAGGAAGAAAAAGAAATTTTTATTCCATTTACCGATAACGCTTCCATTGAAAATGCTATTCATTGCTGGGCCGTCATGCTACATCTGGGTTATGGTATGGATCTTATTCCGGAGCGGATGAAAAGACTGAACCCCATCGCCATGCGGCTAGAGTTAAAAGAGGGGATTAACAATTGTTCTATTATCAACGATAGTTACAACTCAGATATAAACTCCATTCGCATCGCTCTCGATTTTTTGGCACTTCAAAAACAACATAAAAATAAAACTCTAATACTTTCCGATATTTTGCAAAGTGGTCGGAATGAAGTGGAGCTTTACGATTATATTAATGATTTGCTTCTGAATAATCAGGTAAAAAAAATTATTGGCATAGGGCCTTCAATAAGTGGGCAATCCGAACGATTTAGCATCGAAAAGTACTTTTATCCGTCTACTGAAGATTTTCTTCATAAACACCCTTTTGCGGGTTTTAATAACGAGAGCATTTTGCTGAAAGGAGCTCGTGTTTTTGAGTTTGAACAGATTAGTAAAGCCTTGCAACAAAAAGCTCACGAAACGGTTTTAGAGATCAACTTAAATTCGGTGGTACATAATTTAAATTATTACCGTACCAGTTTAAAAAATCCCCAAACCAAAATTATGGCTATGGTCAAAGCTTTTTCGTATGGGAGTGGAAGTTTTGAAATTGCTAATTTATTACAGTATCACAACATAAATTATTTAACTGTTGCTTATACTGATGAAGGTGTTGAATTATGTAAGGCTGGGATTAAAACTCCCATCATGGTAATGAACCCCGATGCTCAGGGATTTGATGCTATGATTAAGCATAATTTGGAACCTGAAATTTATAGTTTTCGCATATTAGATTTATTGGGAAAATCGATCCGTAAAAATATAATTCCTGATAATAAACCGATAAAAATCCATATTAAACTGGATACGGGCATGCACCGTTTGGGTTTTAACGAATCGGAGTTGGATGAATTAATTCGTAGGCTGAAGACTAACAAATCACTTTATGTACAATCAATTTTCTCTCATTTGGCTGCCAGCGAAAATCCTGAACATGATGATTTTACCCGCTTGCAAATTAAACGTTTCAAGACAATGAGTGATAAGATTATCTCCGCCGCTGACGATCACCCGATTTTATTACATATTTTAAATTCGGCGGGCATTAATCGTTTTCCTGAAGCTCAGTTTGATATGGTTCGTTTGGGAATTGGAATGTATGGTGTTGCCTTAAATCCTAATGACCAAAATTCGCTCGAGAATGTCACCACTCTGAAATCCAGTATTTCGCAAATCAAGCATATAAAAGCTAAAGAAACAATTGGTTACAATCGTAGCGGAAAAGCAAAAAAAGATATGAGCATTGCCATCATACCGGTGGGTTATGCAGATGGCTTAAGCCGGATGCTTGGAAACGGTATTGGCAAACTTTTTATCAATGGTAAAATAGCTCCTTTTATTGGAGATATTAGCATGGATATGTGTATGGTTGATGTTACCAAGATTCCTGCTAAGGAAGGTGATGAAGTAATTATTTTCGGAGAAGAATATCCAATTTCCGAAATAGCCAAAGACATGCAAACCATACCTTACGAAATCCTTACGAGCATCAGTCGTCGGGTAAAAAGGATTTATTTTCAGGAATAAACTAAAACCCGTTTTCTAAATTATTTCCCCTTTATATTCAGGTGCTTGTTCTGAACTGCTTGATAAGTCTTGGTTTTCCAGCGCATTTACCAAAAACCCTTATTTAGAATTATGATACATAACAGTAATTTAAAAAAAATGTTTTGAGTGCCGAATGAAAAATTATGATACTTTTGTTCTGTTTTTAATCATTCTAAATAACTAAATTAACTCATGAAAACTAAAATTGTACTCTTAAGTGCACTAATGATGTTTGCAGTAATAGCAAACTCTCAAACAACAGTAAAAAACGAAAATGAACCACTAAATACATCAACAAAGTTGATGGCATCAAAAAGTGATTCAAAACTATCTATCGGCGGTTATGCCGAAATCAATTACAACCAAGCTTTTGATAGTGATATTCGCTCAAATGGCGAATTGGATGTACAACGAATGGTGATTCTTTTTGCTTATAAATTCAACGATAGAGTTGATTTTGTAACAGAAATTGAATTCGAACATGTGAAAGAAGTATTTGTTGAACAAGCTTTCATTCGTTACAAACTAAACCACTGGATGAATTTAAAGGCGGGTTTACTCTTAATTCCAATGGGAATAATTAACGAATATCATGAACCAACTACCTTTAATGGAGTTGAACGACCTCTGATTGCGAATAAAGTTATCCCAACCACTTGGCGTGAAATCGGATTTGGATTTAGTGGTAAGTTCACTGATTTAAGTCTGAAATATCAGGTTTATTTGGTGAATGGATTAAAAGGTTATGAAAATGGCACAGCCAATTTTTCCGGAGCCGGATTAAGAGGTGGACGTCAAAAAGGAGCTGAATCTTTTATGACTTCACCCAATCTATCATTCAAATTTGATTATTATGGAATCAGCCACTTAAAACTTGGTTTTGCCGGATATATGGGAAAATCTCAATCTACTTTGTTTGATGATTTAGATAGAAATGACAATGCTATGATGATGGATGCTGAAGATTCAAGAATTGGCATTAATATGTTTGGATTAGATGCTCGGTATAATCAGGATGGCTTTGCTTTTCGTGGTGCTTATATTTTCGGAAGTCTGACCAATACTACTGAATACAATGCTTTTACCGGAAAAGATGTTGGATCAAAATTATATGGCTTTTATATGGAAGCCTCTTATGATTTGATGCGATTGTTTGATGAATCAGAACAGGAATTGGTGTTGTTTGCCCGTTACGAAGATTATAATACGCAGCAAGATGTGGAATCAGGAACCGTTAAAAACGATGCTTATGCCGTGAAGCAAATTGTAACAGGTTTGGGTTATTGCATTGCCGACGGAGTAGTTTTAAAAGCTGATCTTCAATTTCAAAAAGATAAAACACAAGATAGTTACGCTAAGCAATTTAATGCAGGTATAGCTGTTTGGTTTTAAAAATCAAAGACCTCATTCAAACTAAAATAACTAAATCTACTAAAATGATGAAATCTCGAATGAGTAAACTCTCCGGGCTGATTTTAATCAGCTTGGGGTTTGTTTTCGCTAGTTTAGCAGTACAAGCAAAACTGCCTGCCAAAGTGGAAAAACGAATGGATAAAGTGCTTAAGAAGCATTTGGAGAGTGCGATGTTTTCTCGCGAAATAATTTATTACAATCTCAAAGAGGTTAGCTTCAAACCGGAGAATACTATTTTTTATAAATTAATTCTTGATAAAAATTTCAGGGGTTATGTTTATGTGGATGAAGCCATGGGGCGATATCATGGCTTTACATATATGTTTTTGGTTAACAAAGATTTTGAAATTGAATTTGTGTATGTATTGGAATATAGTGAAGACTATGGTAGCGAAATCACCAGCAAGAAATGGCTTGAACAATTCATAGGCTTAAATCCTCAAAGCGAAATAAAATTCAAAGCAAATATTGATGCGATTTCGGGGGCAACTATTTCCTCTAAATCAATTACAGAGTCCATTACTTTTGGCTTACAAAAGCTAACAGAGTTGAAAGAAAACGGGAGTTTGTAAGCTCCCTTTTTTTATTTTAAAACCCCTATCTTTGTCTTACAACTAAAATTAATGGCTCAGGATAAAAAAAATAAATCAGCATTGCATGTGCAGGGAGGTATCGAACAACCTTCTTCTTTGAATGAGGATATGATTAAGAATTTGAAGAATCGCAAAGCTGAAAAGTTATCGGTAGATGATTATTTAAATGGCATTCTTTCCGGAAATCGGATGATCCTGAGTAAAGCCATTACGCTAATCGAAAGTTCCAAAAAAGAACATCAAATTCTGGCACAGGAAATTATTGAAAAATGCTTGCCTCATTCAGGTAAATCTTTCCGTTTAGGAATTACGGGTGTTCCCGGTGTTGGTAAAAGTACTTTCATCGAATCCTTGGGAATGTATTTAATTGGCCTTGAGAAAAAGATTGCTGTTTTGGCAATTGACCCTAGTAGTCAGCGAAGTAAAGGGTCTATTTTGGGTGATAAAACCCGCATGGAAGATCTGGCTAATAATCCTAATGCTTTTATTCGGCCTTCTGCTTCCGCAGGATCATTAGGCGGCGTAGCCCGTAAAACCAAAGAAAGCATCATCCTTTGTGAAGCTGCCGGATTTGACACCATATTTGTAGAAACAGTAGGGGTGGGACAATCTGAAACGGCCGTTGCATCCATGGTTGACTTTTTCCTTTTGCTAATGTTGGCCGGTGCCGGTGATGAATTACAAGGAATCAAACGAGGCATTATGGAAATGGCTGATGCCATCTTAATAAATAAAGCCGAAGGGGATAATTTAAGAAAGGCACAAATAGCGCGAGTTCAATACGAAAGTGCTTTGCATTTATTTCCTCCAACTCCAAGTGGATGGACGCCCTTAGTCCAAACGTGTTCAGCTTTGCATCATAAAGGGATTGATGATGTTTGGAAGATGATTGAAAACTATCTTCAATTGGTTAAGGCGAATGAATATTTTGAAAGCAACCGACAAAATCAATCGGTGCAAATTATGCAAGAAACCATTAACCAACGATTGGCGGATGATTTTCATCAGAATAAAGAAATAAAGAAATATCTTGAAAAACTAAGAAGAGATATTTTGGATCAAAAAATAAGCTCCTATATTGCGGCTCAGCAATTACTGGAAAAGTACAACGATCTCCTGAAAAACGAATAGTCTTTTTCCGCTCTCTTCCTTTAAAAAAAGTGGGTGT
>JAOZQX010000029.1 GCA_029931995.1 Bacteroidales bacterium | reverse complement strand
AGAAAAAAAGTTATGGAAACTTTGGAAAAAGAAGGCTATAAAACGAAGCGAGTAGGGGGATAATATGTTAGATAAAGAATTCTGGAACAATACTTACTTAAACAATAAAACCGGCTGGGATGTAGGTTATACTGTTACACCCTTAAAAGAATATTTCGATCAATTAACGAATAAATCCTTACGGATTTTAATTCCGGGTGCCGGCAATGCATACGAGGTTGAATACTTGCACAAATTAGGATTTAGCAATGTTTTTTTATTAGATTTTGCCCCTGCCCCTATTCAAAAATTTTTAGAACGAAATCCCAATTTCCCAAAAGACCACATAATTGAAGAAGACTTTTTTAAGCATAAAGACAAATACGATTTAATCATCGAACACACTTTTCTCACATCCTTCCCAAAAAGTATTCGTATGGAGTATGCCTCAAAAATGTACGAATTATTGAATAAAAATGGCAAGTTCGTTGCACTATTATTTAATCATGAATTCCCGCAAAATCATCCTCCTTTTGGAGGCACACCTGAAGAATACCTTAAAATGTTTGAGCCTTTCTTCAAAATCAAGTATTTTGAAACAGCATACAACTCCATAAAACCTCGAAAAGACAGGGAATTGTTTATCAAGCTCATCAAAAAATAAGAGTTTATGAGGTGAGGCCCTCAGAGAGTCACCCCACTTTTATCCTAATTTGACTTTACTTTCTAAATAATATTATTTAAATTTGTTTTAAATAAGATTCTTTTTTACTAATTATTAAACTCCTAATGCTATGACAACCAACATCAACGAAATTATTGAAACCATTGGAACCATTAAAAAAAAGGAAAGCCTCGTCACCGTTGAATCTGATGATTTGGTACTGGAATCGCTGCATCCTTTCCCGGGTTACCATGGCACCACAATTCCAGATCAAACCAATCCAAAATCTATTTTCTTTGTGCTTCGTTCTAGTTATCCAGATGAAGATATCATTCGTGCAATACTAAAAATCAAGGGAAAAATTCAATCCAAATTTGATGCAGCACCAGGTACAATATCAATACTTAACAAAGTAGAGCCCTGTATAAGAATCAAAGATTTGGAGAACTACACCTTTATTCCCGAGCTACTTAAGCATTTTAAGTCGGAAGGGTTTTTATTTTTGAAAGGAAAAAAAATTGATGCCTACGAAGGCTTGATTCGTATCACAAAATATTTCCTATTGGATGAAATAAACGATGGAATTTATATGGATAAAGAAACAGCCGAGATGGGATATTTTGAAATTCCGACACAATTAGATTGGGACTCCTTTGAAAAAATAACGCTCGATATTAAACGAAACATCGAAGACAATAATTTTGATGCCGCACTTGGTACAATTTACCGCAAAACCGGTTTAAAAGATGTGATTCGTATATTTGACACCAATGTATGTTTAGGAGAATGTTTATTTTTGCGTGAGAAATATTATTCATCCATAAATAAACATCTAAAAAACAAATAATGTTCAACCAGTTATCAGATTTTTTAAAAGAGTGGTTATTAAAAACAGGTCTTACACAAGAACTTGCTAAAATAATTATCGACTATTCGTTTCTAATCCTATTATTACTTGCTTGCTATTTAGCCTACTTTTTAGCTAAATATATAATTATTAATCTTTTCAGCTCACTTGCGAAGAAAACAAAAATTGAGTGGGATGATTACATTCTTAAGCGAAAAGTCTTTAACAAAATTGCTTATTTAGTTCCTTTATTTATTCTAAATTTTTTTATCGATTATGTTATTTCTGATTATGAATTAACAGCCGCTATTCTCACAGGAATTATTCAGGTATTAATTATTATTACTACTGTAAGCATATTTAATAGCATTCTGAACTCATTTTCCGATATTTACAATACCTTTTCAGTTGCAAAATCACGACCCATTAAAGGGTATATACAAGTTGCAAAAATCGTTATCTACACCCTGTCCGGAGTATCAATTATATCGGTGCTACTAAGCGAAAACAGTTTTGGTTGGCTGGCCGGATTTGGAGCTTTCTCATCAGTTTTAATGTTAATTTTTAAAGATCCGATTTTGGGCTTTGTTGGCGGCATTCAGTTGACTTCAAACAATATGGTTCAAATTGGCGATTGGATTTCGATGCCCAAATTTGGTGCCGATGGGGATGTTATTGACATCACGCTAACAACCGTAAAAGTTCAAAATTTTGATAAAACCATAACTACCATCCCAACTTATACATTGGTTACTGATTCGTTTCAAAATTGGCGTGGAATGGCAGATTCGGACGGGAGGCGAATTAAACGATCGGTAAATATTGACATGACCAGCGTAAAGTTTTGCAATGAACAGATGCTCGAAAAATTTAAAAGCTTTCATTTCCTGAATAATTATATCACGAAAAAGAAAGAAGAACTTGATGCCTATAATGCCAAATATGATTTTGATAATGAAAATTTAGTGAATGGCAGAAGACAAACAAATTTGGGCGTTTTCAGGGCTTACTTAAAAGAGTATTTACAACATAAACCCGAAGTAAATACCGAGATGACTCTTTTAATCAGGCAGCTACAACCTACCGAAAACGGTCTTCCTATTGAGATTTACGTATTTAGTAAAATACAGGAGTGGGGTGCATACGAGGATATCCAATCGGATATTTTTGATCATATTTTATCGGTAATCCCTGAATTTGATCTACAGGTTTTTCAAACACCTACGGGCAAAGATTTTCAGAATTTTTCTAAAGCTTAAAGAGGATTTTCTGATAAATAATCTTCAACTTTCTCAAAAGCAATTTTAAACCATTCGGTATAATATAAAGGATGGTTTTCAATATCATCACGCAAGTCTTCCATGCTCATAAACTTCCAGTCTTCAACCTCAGCGGGATTTATTTCAGGGGTTTCATCATAAGCCCCAATAAACACATGGTCAAATTCGTGCTCAATCAAACCCTGCCCTACATCGGCTTTATATAAAAAAGAAAAAGCTTTTTTTAATTCGCAATCAAATCCCATTTCTTCTTGCAATCGTTGATGCGCATTTTGCTCAACGTCCTCACCCAAACGTGGGTGACTACAGCATGTATTAGTCCACAAACCCGGAGAGTGGTATTTTGACAATGCCCGTTGATGAATCATCAATTCACCCTCCGTATTAAATACAAATATTGAAAAGGCACGGTGTAAGGTACCACTTTCGTGAGCCTGCATTTTTTTCATTGTTCCGAGCGTATTATCATCACGATCAACGAGTACTACTTTTGCTGCTGCCATTCTTTTGAATTTTAGTCGGGCAAAAGTAAGGATTTTTAATTCGGATACAAATCAAAATTAAACTCGTTTTTTTCAAATTTTCTATACATCTGTGAATATGTTACTTAAAACACCTTTCTAAATAAATTTCATTTTTTTCTTGACTTAGTTAATAAAATATATTTATCTTTGACCGACCGTTCATTCATAATATATATAAAATGGCACCAAGAACCGAAGAGCAATTTGAAGAAATTAGAGAAACTAAGAAAGCTTTAATCATGGACACAGCCATGGAATTATTTGCAAGTGAAGGTTATCATCCCACTTCAATAAGCAAAATTGCTAAAAAGGCAAATATCTCCAAGGGCTTACTCTACAACTATTTTGAGAGCAAAGAAGATCTACTCCTCAAAATCATGACCGCTGGTTTAGCTGAAATGATAGCTGTATTTGATCCGGATAATGACGGAGTACTTACAGAGGAAGAAATGGTTAACTTCATCTCTGAAATTCTTCAAATGGTAAAGAGGAAACACAAATATTGGAAACTTTATTATGCCGTATTTTTTCAACCGAAAGTAAATGAAATACTATCTGAAAAATTTGAAGAATTATACAGTAAAATGGTCGCCATGCTAGTTGAATATTACAAATCACATGGTTTGGAAAAACCTGTACAAGAAGCCCTTCTTTTCGGAGCTCTCTTAGATGGCATGGCATTTAACTATATAATGAGTCCCGAATTATTTCCAATTGAAATACTTACAGAAACTATAAAAGATAAATTTTGTTATATCAGAAAATAAAACATAAAAAAATGAAATCACTAATCAGATCAATTGTATTAATATTCATTATTACAAATATTACACAACTAAGTGCGCAGGATTTATCGGCTCGAGACATTGTCGAAAAATCCAATAATTTATTTGTTGGAAAATCGAGTATTAGTACAATGACGATGACGGTAAAGCGCCCGGAATGGTCGCGAACATTTACCATGCAAAGCTGGTCGTTGGGCAACGATTACTACATTATTTATATTACGGCTCCGGCACGCGACAGAGGACAAGTTTTTATGAAACGTAAAAACGATATGTGGAATTGGATGCCAAGTATTAACCGCATGATAAAAATCCCACCCTCAATGATGATGCAATCGTGGATGGGTTCGGATTTTACAAATGATGATGTAGTTCGGGCTAACTCAATTGTTGAAGATTACACTCATAAATTTTTGGGTGAAGAAGAAATTGAAGGACTCGACTGTTATAAAGTTGAACTCATCCCTTTGCCTGAAGCACCTGTGGTTTGGGGCAAGATTATCATGTGGATTGCTAAAGAAAAATATTTTCAGCTCCGCACAGAATATTACGACGATTATATGGAGTTAATAAATATTGCGAAAGGGTCGGAAATAGAAATAATGGATAGGAAAGAAATCCCGACACTTTTAAGTATTTCACCCTTAGATAAGCCAAATAATATCACTGAATTGAAAATCAATTTTCAAGATTTTGATATAGCCGCAATTACAGAATCTTTCTTTTCTCAACAAAATATGAAAAGGATTAGACCACGAAACAACTAAAATACTTTACGCTGAAAAACATATGAATTATGTGAAATTTGTTGAAATCACAAATTACAAGCAATAAATTACAAATAAACAACAATGCACAATTTTAAAAATCACAAACAACGAATAAACATTATTACTCAATATACGTCACTCAGAATTTAATTATTGTCTTTTGGAATTTATTTGAGATTTAGAATTTGAAACTTGAAACTTGAAAATGTTTACAGAAAAAAGTAGCTGAAATAAAATTATAAGGTTTTTAACCTTTAATTAGATAATAAAAAAGAACATGGATACATTATTTAAAATAGCATGGCGTAGCCTATGGCGAAATAAACGCCGAACTCTGATAACCACGGCTTCAGTATTTCTGGCTGTTTTTCTGGCTCTATTTATGCGATCAATGCAAATTGGATCGTATGAGATCATGATCAATAGCGTGGTTACCGAAGTGGGGCATATACAGGTTCACGACAGTGGTTATTGGGAAAGCAAATCCATCAACGATTCATTTGTTTTTTCCAAATCACTTAAAGAAAAAATTGAATCACATGAAAATGTAACTTCTGTCATCCCACGCTTCGAAACCTTTGCCTTAGGTTCATTTGGTGAAATGACCAAAGGATTAATGATTCAGGGTATCGTTCCGAGCATGGAAGATCCCCGCAAAAAAATATCTAACAAACTGATTGAGGGTCGATTTTTAACAGAAAAAGATAATGGAATCGTATTAGCTGAAGGATTGGCTAGTTATTTCAATATTGGCATCAACGATACTATTGCCCTCATAGGCTCAGGTTATCAAGGGATAACTGCTGCAGGTTTATTTCCGGTGGTAGGAATTATCAAATATCCTGTACCAAAACTGAATAACTTCATCGCTTATATGAGCATGAGTAAAGTACAGGAAGTTTTTTCACCCTACCATTCAAACCTCATTTCCACATTGGTAGTTGATTTGAGAGATGGTGACAATCTTGCCCATAAAGCAGATGATATCAATCAAATATTAGGAACAAAGTATGAGGTATTGGGTTGGCGAAAAATGCTACCAGATGTAGTTCAACAAATTGATGGTGATAATGCCGGAGGTATATTTATGCTAGCAATTCTCTACATTATCGTTGCCTTTGGTATTTTCGGAACTATATTAATGATGACTTTAGAAAGACGTAAAGAATTTGCCATCATGGTTGCGGTGGGGATGCATAGAAGAAAATTAGCAATTGTTGTCTTTTTTGAAACAATTTTCATAGGAATGATGGGAGTAATTGCAGGCATCATAGCCAGCTTACCTCTACTAAAATACCTTTACCACCACCCTATTCCATTACAAGGAGAAATGGCCAAAATGATGTTGGAATTTAATATGGAACCCTTCATGCCATTCTCTTTAGACACTTACATATTCAGTAATCAGGGTATTGCAATCTTTGCTATTGCAGGACTTACATCGCTTTACCCTATAATATATGTCGTACGTTTTAGAATTTTAAGAGCCATGAGGTCTTAATTTAAACATTAAAAAATAATACAATGATTTGGTCAATAGCCTGGAGAAACGTTTGGAGAAACAAACTCAGAAGTTTGGTAATCATGATTGCTGTTACCATCGGACTTAGTGGAGGAATTATTTATTATGCCTTTGCCAAAGGATTGATGGAGCAACGCATTGAAGCTGCTATTAGCAACGAAATATCCAACATTCAAATCCACAACCCGGATTATCTTCTTAACGAAGAGCTAAAATTTATAATTAAGGATCCTGAAAACATTATCCATAAAATTAATAAAGTTGAAGGAGTAAAAGCAGTAAGTAGCCGAATTAAAGCCATGGGCATGGCGAGTACTGCAGAGACAGGAACAGGTGTAATGCTCAACGGCATCGATGCTGCCAATGAAAAACAAGTAACAAAAATTTCAGAACAATTAACAGATGGAAAATACCTCGAAGAAAAAGGTAGAATTCCGATTGTGATTGGACAAAAACTTGCCAAAAAATTGAACACTAAATTGCGTTCAAAAATTGTAATTACAGCTGCAAATACAGAAGGAGTTATTACTTATGGAGCTTTCAAAGTAGTCGGTATTTATGATACTGAAAATGACATGTTTGATGAGCTAAATGTATTTGTTCGAAAAAACGACCTTGCTCGCATGTTGGGTGCTAACACATCGGATGTAAATGAAATAGCCGTTACTCTTGATACACACGAGCAAACGAATCATGTATTAACAATTTTAAACGATGAATTTTCTAAAAACATTAGTCAGAAAGAAATCCTCATCCGTCCATGGAATAAGATCGTTCCTTCACTAAACGCTATGATTGAAATGATGGATTTTCTCTCCTACATTTTTATGGTAATCATCTTAATCGCATTGGCATTTGGAATTGTGAATACTATGTTGATGGTTGTGATGGAGCGCATTAAAGAATTGGGAATGCTGAAAGCAGTTGGCATGAATAATAAAAGACTTTTCAGGATGATCATGCTGGAAACCATTTTTCTATCAATCATCGGAGGTCTCTTTGGTTTGTTTATCAGCTATGTAACCATCCAATATTATGGTCATTATGGAATGAGTTTGGCAGCTTTTCAGGAAGGTTATAATGCACTGGGGTTCAGCTCAATTGTTTACCTGGAAGCTGAAACTTCGTTCTATATATTCACGACAGTTTTAGTCATTATTACAGCTATTCTTGCCAGTATTTATCCGGCACAAAAAGCATTGAAGTTAAATCCAGCTACGGCCATACGCGAAAACAATTAATATAAAAACTTGAATCAGAAATATTTAAATATATAGTCATGGGAGTAATAAAAATATCAAATCTGCATAAAATTTACGATGAATCTAAAATTCCTGTTAAAGCAGTCAACGGTATAGATTTAACAATTAAACAAGGAGAATTCACCGCTATTGTCGGCCCTTCCGGATCAGGAAAAACAACCTTTTTAAATATGGTTGGTGGGCTTGATGTACCAAGCAAAGGCAAAATTGAAATTGATGGAATAAATATCGGGAATTTACCTCCCCGTCAATTAATCGATTATCGTTTAAATAATATTGGTTTTGTTTTTCAGGCCTATAATTTAATCCCTGTTTTAACCGCTCAGGAAAATGTAGCCTTCATCATGCAATTGCAAGGAAAAGGTAAAAATGAACGCAACAAAATTGCGAGAGAACTACTCGAAACTGTTGGTATTGGTGATAAGATTGACAGACGACCCGGCGATTTATCAGGAGGACAGCAGCAACGTGTTTCGGTTGCCCGGGCATTGGCATCCAAACCAAAATTTATTTTGGCCGACGAACCAACAGCCAACCTTGATTCAAAATCGACTAACGAATTGCTCGACCTGATGTTGAAAATGAACAAAGAATTGGATACAACCTTTATATTTTCGACACACGATCAACGTGTAATGGATAAAGCCAGACGAATTATAACCATCGATGATGGAATTATTACCAGCGATGTTCAAAAGAATTAAAAAATGAGAAAGTCAGTTATTATTCTTGTATTGTTACTTATCACCCTCTCTGTTGCTGCGCAAGAAAAAATAAAAAATTACAGCATCAGTGGCTATCTTCAAACTATGGAGATACTTTGGAAAAGTGATGCCTTTGAAAAATGGCAAACAATGAATACCATCACAAACAGACTAAATTTTCGCTGGTATCCCAACAATAATTTTCGTGCACATATAGGAATGCGAAATATTGCCAACTTTGGTCAAATGATTTCCGATTTTTATCCCATTATGCATGATATGGCCGGTATTGATCAGGGAAGAATGGATTTAACAGGAATGATTTACCAAGAACGATCGTTCTTTTTATACACCAATTTAGATCGTGCAAATATTGAATACACCAATGGAAATCTGGTAAGCACTATTGGTCGGCAAAGAATAAATTGGGGTATTAATCTGGTCTGGAATCCCAACGATATTTTCAATGCATTCAATTACTTTGATTTTGATTATGTGGAAAGATCAGGTAGCGATGCCATTCGAATTCAGTATTATACAGGAATGACATCCTCATTAGAGTTTGTTTACAAATTGGACAGAAATAATGATGCTACTTATGCGGCTATGTTTAAATTCAATAAATGGGAATACGATTTCCAATTTATGAGTGGTGTTTTAAATGATGAAGATTTTGTGTTTGGACTTGGATGGGTCGGACAAATTGAAGGAGCCGGATTTATGGGAGAAGTCACATATTTCAGAAATCTTGACAACTTCGCTGAAGACAAAGGGGTATTGGTGGCTTCCATTACTGCTAATTACACCTTTAAAAATAGCTTACTAATTCAAGCTGCTGCATTGTTCAACAGCGACGGAACAAATGGAAAGGCCGGTATTGAAGATGTGTTCATATTAGATCGCGAGATGTCGGCTAAAAATTTCACTTTGGCCAGATATTCATTATTTGGGCAATTTTCATTTCCAATATCACCATTAATTAGTACTAATTTTTCAGGAATTTTCGACCCTGGAGACAAATCAGGTTATTTGGGACCAACAATCGATATTTCATTAAGCGAAAATATTAATTTTAATTTCACCGCTCAATTATTCCTCGGCTCAACAGGCAGTGAATTTGGGGATTACGGAAGCATGCTTTTCAGCCGATTGAAGTGGTCATTCTAAAATCAAAAAAATATATGTTTCACTTCTGATTTTTAGTTAATTTTGTATCGTAAAATATTGGATTAATAATTTACATTAAATACTTTGTTATGTGAAAAATTAATTCTAATTTTGCAGCCCGAAAATAAAACGTAAAAAAATTAATATGTATTTAACATCTG
>JAOZQX010000028.1:6359-9721 GCA_029931995.1 Bacteroidales bacterium | reverse complement strand
TACTTCCTGATCGGAAATATCGTCATTTTGTTTTTGATTAACAATGTACATCAGTGAAGTAATTTCAGGGAACTTGTTTTTCAAATGTTCCAAAACTGCATCAATCTTCTTCTGCGAAGGATCGCGAAAAATAACAATAACCATTAAGTCGCCGCTATTCGTGTTGCGGATAATTATATTACGTAAAAATCCTTCCCAACGTCTTACATTGTAAAAGCTCAGATTGTTATCAAGCGCAAACTTTTTCAACTCCAAACGTATGGCATTGGATGGATCAGCCTGTAAATAACAATGATTAATGTCCACAATGCGATCGAACATGCCTGGCATGTGAAATCCCAAACCGTTCATGTCGCGCTCATCTAGTTTGTTGTCAGGATCAAATTCGGTAAGCCATCTTCGGTTCGAAAATGTATATTCCAGTTTGTTCCGATAATAAAAGATATTTTTACTACCTAAAATGGGATTAATTCCCGGCAGCTCAACTTTCGCAATGCGTTCCAGGTTATCTTTCACCTGTTTCTGTTTATATTTCAATTGTTGTTCATAATCCAGTATTTGCCATTTGCAGCCACCACAAATTCCAAAATGTTCGCACTCAGCTTCAATTCTAAGATCAGAATATTTGTGGATTTTTATGGCTTTGCCTTCGAGATAATTTTTTTTCTTTCTAGTAAGCTGAATATCTACAACATCTCCCGGTACAACAAAGGGAACAAAAATAACCTTGTCATCAATCCTTGCAACTGCTTTTCCTTCTGCCCCTGCATCAATAATTTCTACTTCTTCAAATATCTTAAACCTTACTTTGTTTCTTCTTCCCATGAAATGAATTTTTGCAAAAATACTACTATTTGCTTTATAATTTAGAGGTGCAAAAGATTAGTATTGATTATCTTTAAAGTTCAAATCTGTGTTTGAGTGTTATCGTGTTAAGGTGTTATATAAATTATATTTAACCAAAACGCTATAACACCTAAATACTTAACACCTCTTTCTATGTTGAAAATTCTTCCTGTCGATAAAATTCGTGAAGCCGATGCTTATACCATCAATAACGAAGCTATAAAAAGTATTGACTTAATGGAACGTGCCGCCCTTGCTTGTTTTGAATGGTTAAGGCCTTTTTTGAAAAAGAAAAGTCAGGTGAAGCTTGTTTGTGGTCCGGGTAATAATGGAGGTGATGGCTTGGCCATAGCTCGTATGCTGGCCGAAGATGAAATTAATGTTGCGGTTTGGATACTCAATTTTACAGATAAGTATTCTGCCGAATTTAAAGCCAATCAGGAGCGCCTTCATAAAATTGGGAATATCGAAATTATTGAGATATCAAGTGCTGATAAATTACCTGAAATTGAAGATGAATTTGTGATTATTGATGCTATTTTTGGGTCGGGTTTAACTAAACCCATAAAAGGTTTTATATCGGAGGTTGTAGAGAAAATCAATCAAAGCGAAGCAGTATGTGTAGCTATTGATGTGCCTTCCGGTTTATTTACCGATGAGAATACCGGGGATGAATCTATTATGGAAGCAGATTACACGCTCTCGTTTGAGTTTCCAAAATATGCGTTCATGTTTGCTCAGAATAATAAATTTGTGGGCGATTGGCATGTGTTGTCTATTGGTTTAAATGAAGGTTTTATTGATGAGGTGGAAGTAAAAAATTATTTGACTACTGCAGTAACTTGTGTTGATTTATTAAAGTCTCGTTCAAAATTTTCGCATAAAGGTAACTTTGGCCATGCCCTACTCATAGCCGGAAGCAATGCCAAAATTGGAGCTGCTATTTTGGCTTCAAAAGCATGTTTGCGATCAGGAGTAGGCTTGCTGACTAGCCATATTCCATTTATAGGAAACTTTATTTTGCAAACGGCCGTTCCTGAAGCGATGCTAAGTTTGGATCGTTTCGAGAATTACATCTCGGAAGTCCCCGAGCTAGCTCCTTATAATGCTATTGGTATTGGTCCAGGATTAGGCACGGAGGAGCAAAGCCAAAATGCTTTGAAAGTTTTAATTCAGAATGCTAATGTTCCTTTGGTTTTTGATGCCGATGCCTTAAATATTTTAGCTGAAAATAAAACCTGGTTGGGATTTTTGCAGCCAAATACGATTTTAACACCCCATCCTAAAGAATTTGAACGCTTGGCAGGGAAGTCTGATAATGATTTTGATCGAGTGCAATTGGCTCGAGATTTTGCCATAAAACATCAACTTGTTTTAGTCTTAAAAGGAGCGCATACTGTGGTTTGTTCTCCAAAGGGCGATTGCTTTTTTAACTCTACCGGAAATCCGGGTATGGCTTCGGGAGGTAGTGGTGATGTTTTAACGGGAATCATTTTAGGCTTGTTGGCGCAATCTTATACTGCTTTGGAAGCTTGTATTTTTGGGGTATTCATTCATGGGCTAGCCGGAGATTTGGCTCTTAAGAAACGTGGACACGAAGCTTTAATTGCCGGAGATATTGTTGAATATTTGGGTAAGGCGTTTCGGAAGTTATATTAAAACCCATAACTTAAGTTATGGGTTTTAAAGCTGTGTCCTGTTAGAATCTAGGTAATTTCTTCAACCTCTTTTTCTTCCAATTCTTTTTTGTTGATGTCTTCTTCAACTCGCAAATTATCGATGATAAAGTTTTGACGTGTGGGCGTGTTTTTCCCCATGTAAAATGAAAGGATATCGCTGATCGAAGCATCGCGGTTTAAAATCACTGGGTCAAGGCGTATAGAATTTCCGATGAAATGTTTGAACTCATCCGGTGAAATTTCGCCTAATCCTTTAAATCGAGTAATTTCAGGATTACTTCCTACTTTTAAAATGGCTTTTACCCGTTCCTCATCAGTATAACAATAATGCGTTTCCTTTTTATTTCTTACTCTGAAAAGAGGTGTTTGTAAAATATATAAATGTCCTGATTTGATTAGATCGGGGTAAAATTGAAGGAAGAAAGTTAAAAGCAATAAACGAATATGCATCCCATCCACATCAGCATCTGTAGCAATTACCACATTGTTATAGCGCAAATTATCCAGTCCTTCTTCAATATTTAAAGCCGATTGCAAAAGGTTAAACTCGTCGTTTTGATAAACAATTTTTTTACTTAATCCGTAGCAATTCAGCGGTTTTCCTTTTAAACTAAACACCGCTTGAGTATTTACGTCTCTTGATTTTGTAATAGATCCACTCGCCGAATCTCCCTCAGTAATAAAAAGAGTTGTATCTAGGCGGCGTTCGTGGTTGCTGTTATAATGCACACGGCAATCACGTAGTTTCTTATTATGCAAACTGGCTTTCTTTACACTTTCTTTAGCCAGTTTTTTAATGCCTGCACTTTCTTTACGCTCTTTTTGCGATTGTAGGAT
>JAOZQX010000028.1:5569-6349 GCA_029931995.1 Bacteroidales bacterium | reverse complement strand
CAGCATTGCCTCAGCCGTCTCAGGATTCATATGCAGATAATTATCCAGATGCCGTTTTACAATATTGTCAATATAATTTCGGATGGTTTGTCCGCCCGGTTCAATGTGTTGTGAACCTAGTTTGGTTTTGGTTTGAGATTCGAAAACAGGTTCCTGAACCTTTAGACTGATAGCTGCCAAAATTGAAGCTCGAATATCGGAAGTGTCAAAATCTTTTTTATAAAACTCTCGAATGGCTTTTACAATAGCTTCACGAAATGCAGCTTGATGAATGCCACCTTGCGTGGTATGTTGCCCGTTCACAAAAGAATAATACTCTTCGCCATATAGTTTCGAGCTGTGTGTAAAGGCAAATTCTAAGTCGTCTTCTTTAATATGGATGATGGGGTAAATTATAGGACCGTTTCCATTAATGTTGCGATCGAGTAAATCCAAAATTCCATTTTTTGCAAAAAAGCGTTCACCATTGAAATAAATACTTAGCCCATTATTAAGGAAAACATAATTCCAAAGTAGTTTTTCAACATATTCCGGAATATAGTGGAAGTTTCCAAAAATTTCATTGTCGGGAGTAAAGGTTACAATAGTTCCTTCTTTTTCTTCACAGCTCTCAATGGGGGCATCTAAAAGAAGCTCACCACGACTGTATTCAACCACTTTTGTTTTTCCTTCACGAATAGATTGAATGTTGAAATTGGCAGACATGGCATTTACTGCTTTGGCTCCAACACCATTTAAACCCACAGCCTTTTTAAATACTTTTGAATCGTATTTGGCTCC